>NZ_JABXWD010000489.1 GCF_019173545.1 Candidatus Magnetobacterium casense
GTGACGCCCGTGGGGTTGGTGCCCCAGGTAATGGTGGCATCGTTGTCGTTCTGCTCATCGGGTAGGGTTGTCCCTTGAATTATGGAATCGGGTTTATACTCAAGCTGTAAAACCCCATCAATCGCCATCTGAATATCATCCGCATAAGACATGACGTTATTCTGCATCCATACCCAGTCATTCCCGTTGTCGTTCCATTGATAAGGGAAGACAAAAGTTATGTGTTCAGTTGTACCCCCAGCCGTGTACATCATGCCCAAAGGGTCCCCATAAGGGGATACGCTCAACCCTGCGCCCGCTACAGATGGGGGAGTCAGTAAAGTATGTGCTTCTGCGAGCCCGTCTTGATCCAACGTGATACATTGGATATAGCTACCACTAACGAAAGTGATGTAAATAAGCCCTGTTCCCGTATTGTAGGAAACAGAAGGCATAGACCCACTGGCGGTTATCTCGTAATTGGAACTCCATGTACCATCCGCATATCTAACTATTAGGCGAACCGATCCACTCGCTCTTGCATAAGCGATATACAGATTATCGTCCGGGTCAGCAGCAGCACTGAAGTAGTTAACCGTCCCTGTGGCATCTAAGGCAACAGGAGCTTCCCACCCGCCACTATAGTATTTCCCCTGTAGGTAGCCGAGATTCCATAGCAAGTACATCTTCTGGTCCGTTTGATATGCTGTCATAGACTGGCGATGCCCAGTGGTCGTCCAATCCACATCGCTAGGGTACCCACCTGCTGTAGTCCATGTGCCATTATTGGTCGAGGATTTGGTCATACTTGTATAGTCAGTGGTACTCTGTGAGGACCCGTAAGCAATAAACGGATACCCGCTAGAGTCCACGGCGATTGATGTTTCCGATTCTGCATTTCTAACCCCCAGGTCCACTGCCACCTGCCAAGCGGTAGTCCATGTTATCGTTCCGTTGCCCTCCGGGGTGCCATGCCGGTAATAGATATAGTCGTTAGTACCACTATTGGCGGCCCCGTAGGCTATGTGAAGAGAACTCCCCTGCTGCCAGACACTAAAGCCATTATTTGTTGTTTCCCCTGCTGAAGCAATGGTGTTCTCGCCAGACCAACTTGCCCCGTCCGAGGATGTCTGGTAAAAGATATTATGGGCATCTGTAGCGACTGGTTTCATGTAGAAGGCCCAATAGAGGTCGTTATAGAAGAAGGAACTCCGTTTCGTAGTGTCAAGGTAAGGATAAGTCCCGGCGTGCATCGTGTACTCATGACAATCAAATAGGTTCTCAGTATCTTTTGGTGTCACGAAGTTGTCCACGTACAGAAACGCACCGAGCCCATTGGCTATGATATAGACAGTGTGCTCCCCGGTAGTGAAGTTGTTGTAGCTCATTACCCACTGGATAGCCCCTGATGTGTTCAATGCCTGGACGCTCAGATTGTTTGCTCCATTTATGCAGACCTTGAAGGCGTCTTCCTTGTAGAGTATGTTCTTATCTGCCCCGGCGGAAGTATCAAAATAACCGTCTATCAAAAGCTCCATGACGTACCCGAGCTCAAGGTCAGGGTCGTCAGGAGTCTCAAAGGAGCCGTTGTACCCGACGATAATCGGGAAACTGCTCAATGATGTAGCGCCCATGTAGAATATGAGCGTCTTGTCTTCGTAAGCCTCCAGGTCGGTGACAAACATGACCTTGTCGTCGGCCACCATGTGGGGCAGTTGTTCACTGCTGCCGGTGAGGACCCTGGTGTCCAGGGCAGTGGAACTGATAAAGTCGCCCTGGGCCAACCGCGTGGTGTTACAATCAACGGACAGCGGCACCTGGTCATACGAGTTGCCGTCCGATTCTTCTACATAAATGTAGGCATAGTAGGCAGCCAACACCGGCACCACTACCAGTAGTGTCGCTGCCACTGCCATGGCCATTGATAGACAAAACCTTTTAATCATGGCGTCCCCTTGTAGAACACCCAGACGGTACTAATCAGGGTAAAGAACGAGGCAATAATCGTGACCTGCAAAGGCACCCCGAAAAACGCCCCGGCTATCACGAATGGCCAGAACAGCAGCATCGTCCCCCTGTTGAGTTTTTGCTTCATTATTAGTAATACGAACAGGAAGATAACAAAGGCGTAGTAGAACCCGGTGCGGATCGCGTTGGCATCCCAGCCGTGTGCCCTTGTTACCGGCCCGATGTCAAACACCGTGCCCTCTATGGAGTTCTCCAGCCAGTCGGCATAGTCATCTCCTGGCGGTTTCTCATCTATTGGGTAATCAGGAGTAAATATGTATTGTCCAAAGACATACG
>NZ_JABXWD010000049.1 GCF_019173545.1 Candidatus Magnetobacterium casense
GACCCGTCTTAAAGTTGTAGATACACGCCATTTTTTTCATATCCCTGGAAACACGCATCCATATTGGCTTTTTTCCTGATGCTGTATCTACCCACCCAAAACCCAAGTCCTACTCCTTTCTGTATATGTGATTATATACAAATATTATTACACAAAAACCCACTTTTTTCAACACCTTACACCTCACCCACGGTTGATTAGAGTGCTACCCATACTTTCGGCGTGCATTTTTTTGACTTGATTATCTTGCAACAACTGTTATAAGATTGATTCATGCTGCAAGAAAGTGCCTGCAAATGGCTCGTGCTATTTTATAGTGTGCCAACGATGCCTGTAAACAATCGGGTCAAGATATGGCGAAGGCTAACGAGGTCCGGCGCCCTGCAGATCAAGAATTCGGTCTACGTGCTGCCCTTCTCCGATGCCCACTATGAGTTCCTGCAGTGGCTGCTCTGCGAGGTGACGGCTGCCAATGGCGATGGAGAATTTGTCCGAGTTGAGAGGTTTGAGACGCTTAAAGACAGCGAATTGATAGACATGTTCAACAGTCAGAGAAATAGAGACTACGAGGCCATCGACGCAAAACTCGATGCCATTGAAAGAAACATAAACGGCGTCAGGATGTTACCCCCGGAAAAAACCGCAAAAAAACTACGAAAACTCCTTGAACAGACCAACAAGCTCTTTGATGAGTTTGAAGACATACGTAAGATCGATTTCTTTTCGGCAAAGGGGGCGATCAATCTCAAGGAGAGGATATCGGCTGTTAAGGCAGACCTCACGAAGAGTTCCAGCCGTGATGCTCAGGCTCAGGGATCGCTGCTACCTAGGCGTATAGAGGATTACCAGTTGAAGGTTTGGGTTACACGCAATAAGCCCTTTGTGGACAGGTTCGCCTGTGCATGGCTGATAAGGAGGTACATAGACCATTCGGCGGTGTTCAGGTTTGTTGACACCGATGAGATTGAAGAGGCAGCCAAGGGATCGGTGACGTTTGATGTCAATGGTGGGGACTTTACCCATGTGGGTCAACTATGCACCTTTGAGGTGTTGGTCAGGGTATTTGGTATCAAGGATAGCACCCTCAACAAGATAGCCGAAATCGTACACGACATCGATATCAGAGACGGCAAATACAACAATCCACGGACAAAGGGCATAGAAAGTCTGTTAATGGGCCTGAGCAGGATGGCCAAGGACGACATGGATGCCCTGCATATGGCAATAAATTTCTTTGAAATGCTCTATATCGCTGAAAAACATACATAAAAGGGCATCCTCTTAAAAAAGGGTAGCACCACAACCAGCCAGTATTTAAGCCACTTTTGTGTTTTCGTAGCATGGCATTGTCACTGTGCTTAAGCGAGCTGACAACGCCGGACTGGAGTGCTACCCTATTTAGCCATGTATTGAAAAATACCTGTACAATATTTTACACTAAGAGAAATAACAATAGTCACCAACAATTTTTTTAGGAGGATGGATGAATAGCCTTGTAGAGGACATTTCGGTTACAAGAAAGAGGATAACAATTGAGGCCACGGCAGCAGAGGTGGAGGCAGAGGTACAAAAATCGCTGGAACAGGTCAGGAGTAAGGCGAGACTGTCAGGATTCAGGCCCGGCAAGGCCCCTATGTCCTTAATAGAAAAGAAATACAGACGGGACGTGGAGACCGAAGTGTTAGATAGGCTTATCCCTGATTATTACGTAAACACGATAAAGTCACAGGGTTTGTCTCCGCTGACGCCACCCGTACTTGAGAGTAAGGACTACCAGAGCAAGGGTGACCTGAAGTTCGTATGCTACGTGGAGGTGCGTCCGCCAATCGATGGCCTTGTCTATGAGGGCTTGCCCATTGAGCCTGTCGTTACACAGGTCAGCGACGAAGATGTTGAAATGCAGGTGAAGGCACTTGCCAGTAACCGCTCAACCTACAGCCCGGTTGACAGACCCATACAGGTCGATGACCTTGTTATGGTTGATATGGAGGACGCTAAAACCGCCAAAAAGTACGGGGAACAATATTATAAGGTCGCCCCTCAGGCCGCTGCCGACGATATCTCCATGGCCCTGCTTGGCAAGAGCAAGAATGATACGGCTGAAGTACACACAACGCTGCCTGCTAACTTTCCCGTCAGCGACATGGCAGGAAAGGTTGCCGATGTGCGCATAACAATAAAGGATGTAAAGGAGTTGCTCACAGCCGAAATTGACGACGAACTGGCAAAAGAGCTTGGCGTTGACACCCTCGATGAACTCAAGGGCAAGGTCAGAGAGACAATGGAGAAACTTGCACAGGACAACATCATAAAGCGGCAAAAAGCGGCATTGATTAAATCAATGGTGGAAAAATATGACTTTGAGCTGCCCGCAATTGCACTGAAAGCAGAACTCGATACCATAGTGCAACAGGCAAAGACGCAACAGACACTAAAAGACATCCCGGATGAGGAGTTAAACCGGAAATTCAGCGAAGACGCAATAAGAAGCCTTAAAACCAAACTGATCATCGACACAATCGGCGAAAAGGAAAACGTCAACGTCAGCGAAGCCGACATGCGGCAACGGATAAACGAAATTGCATACGCATCGTCAATGACCCCGGAGGCGTTGATGCAGTACTACGGTTCCATGGAGGATTCCATGGAGATGCTTAGGTACACGCTTTTCCGGGAGAAGGTCGCCGACCTGATATACACCAAGGCCAAAACAGTTGAAGGGGGACAATAACACATGGTTTTCATTCCTATGGTAATAGAGCAGACGGGCAGAACCGAACGTGCCTATGACATATATTCGCGCCTGCTCAAGGATCGGATAATCTTTCTCGGTTCGGCAATAGAGGACAACGTCGCCAACAGCGTCATAGCACAGATACTGTTCCTTCAGACGGAGGACCCTGAAAAGGACATACACCTTTACATAAACTCCCCCGGTGGGGTTGTGACGTCAGGGATGGCCATCTATGACACGATGCAGTACGTAAAGCCCGACATAGCCACATACTGCACGGGTCAGGCTGCCAGCATGGGGGCGTTGCTGTTGGCCGCCGGCGCCAAAGGCAAGCGTTTTGCCCTGCCACACTCCAGAATCCTGATACATCAGCCAATGGGAGGCTTCCAGGGACAGGCCACGGATATCGAAATCCATGCCCGCGAAATCCTCAAAATGAAGGAAACCCTCAACAACATCCTGGCCAGCCACACCGGACAACCACTGGAAAAAATCCAGATAGACACCGACAGGGACTACTTTATGTCGGCCACAGACGCACAACGCTATGGCATCGTGGACGAAGTGATATCGGCCATCAAGGACACCGGTAAATGACCCCCGTGTGCATTTGGCCTAAACTTGTGTTATCATATGATAAACAATTAATTTTCTGATAGAGAGGGACTCAATGGCAAAGAAGAAGGATGAACAGACTAAATGTTCATTTTGTGGAAAGAATCAGGTTGAGGTAAAAAAACTCATTGCCGGTCCATCCGTATATATATGCGACGAGTGCATAGACCTCTGTAACGATATTATCGCAGAGGAGATGAAGATCAGCTTCCCACAGCGCGAACTCAAAGGGGTGCAAACCCCTGTAAAGATACACGGCTTTCTCAACGACTATGTAATTGGTCAGGAACGGGCCAAAAAGGTGATCTCCGTAGCCGTGCACAATCACTACAAGAGGATATACAGGCAAACGGAAACCGAAGTGGAGCTGCAAAAGAGCAATATCATCCTGATCGGTCCAACGGGAACGGGCAAGACCCTCCTGGCGCAGACCCTGGCGCGGTACCTCGACGTCCCCTTTACCATAGCCGATGCCACAACCCTCACGGAGGCCGGGTACGTGGGCGAGGACGTCGAAAACATTATCCTCAAACTCCTGCAGGCATCCAATTACGACATCGAACGTACACAGAAGGGTATCGTTTACATCGACGAAATCGACAAGATCAGCCGGAAATCCGACAACCCCTCCATCACCCGTGACGTCTCCGGTGAGGGCGTGCAACAGGCACTCCTGAAAATCATCGAAGGTACCATAGCAAACGTCCCGCCACAGGGGGGAAGAAAGCATCCGCATCAAGACTACCTCCAGGTGGACACCACAAACATACTGTTTATCTGCGGCGGGGCATTCAACGGCCTCGATGAACTGATCGGACAGCGGGTTGGAAAACGCACCGTTGGCTTTGGCGCCGAACTCTACACCAGAAGCCACAGGGAAAACATCCTGTCACAGGTAACCCCCGAAGACCTCACCAAGTATGGACTCATACCCGAAATTGTCGGCAGATTGCCCGTCATCGCCACGCTCGAAGCCCTCGATGAGAACGCTCTTATGCAGATTCTGGTAGAGCCTAAAAACGCACTGACAAAACAGTATGAACAACTGCTGTCCTTTGACAATGTAAGGCTGCTCTTTAAAGAAGAGGCATTGCGCGCCATTGCCAAAAAGGCCATCAACAAGAAAACCGGCGCCAGGGGCCTGCGGGCAATCCTTGAAGAGGTCATGCTCGATGTCATGTACGAAATCCCCTCCCAGGAGGGCATCAAAGAGTGTATCGTAAAGGAGGAAACGATTTTGCACAACGAAAAACCTATTCTTATATATCAGCAGCAGGCTGAAACAGCTTAGGTAATGCGATGAAGATTAAGATTACGATGAAAGATAACAATGGATTCTCTCTCCTGGAACTTCTGGTTGTAATCGCTATAATTAGTCTTTTGTTGTCCATAGCGGTGGCAGCCTTTCTGGGGATCAGGGACAGGTCAAGGATGACCGTATTTCTGCGTGCCGCTAAGGAGGCACGGGGTGATCTGCAATCCTGGCTTGACTACGCCTATAACCCTGCCGGCAAGATCACCAGCACGACAAATGCCGATTGCCAGGAAGTCAACGCAGGGGAGCTGCTAACAGTTGGTGTTGCAACAAAATATGCCTATTGCAGAAACTCGATATTGCGGGAAGAGTCGCCATGGAAAGTAGGTACACCTTTGTGGGTGGTAGTTACTGACGCCTCGGGTATTTCGGCATATACGGGGCAAATTGTCATGGTGCAGAAACAAAGCCCTGTAAACAGCTCCTGGGCAACATCCGTAAGTGTATACGCAATTGGCCTTGATGGCGCAACGCTGTATAACGACACGGCAAAGTATTAATGAAGGAGGCAGTGTGAGCAAGGAATCACCAGAGAAAACACCAGAGAAGGCGCCAGAGAGAGGACAAGACAAGCCGGCACCAGAGAGGGCACAAACGGAAAGAAGAATGCCGGATAAAAGACAGCCGGAGAGATGGTCACCAAGGGCGGACCATTCAACACAGAAAAAGTATATCGCTCTGATGCAAACGATACTGGCTATGGAGAACCGTCTGACGTGGACTGAATTTGCCTATCTGGTTTTGAATATCGGCATATTGTTTTTTTCCATAGCCTTGCTGGCTTATGTCACGGACAAGACGGATGTGCATATAATATATATATCATCGTTGTTTTTCATTGTCATTGGTGAGTTTACGTGTCTGTACTGGATAATTTCATCGATGAAGATTCAAATGAAACTAAAACTGCGCTACTTTCAGGCACGATATATGGAACGAAAACAGGGGTTGCGTGATGAGGCATTTTTTACCGATGAGTCGTCCTACTTTAACCCCGCTGTTGGCTATTTGGAGAGCCCTGATAATCGTGAGCGCGTTGATTATCCAAAAGCGGGTGCTACCAGAATGGACGGCTTTGCCGGATCGGCTAAACCAAGGCATCTATCATGGGCGATGGTCACTGTGTTGTTTTTTATATACATAGTGCTTATGGTGTTTGTATTGCTTCAAATGTTCAGGGTGTTATGATGACAGTCCTTGACGTGGAACCAGAGAGCGATATTGATCTGACCGAACTCATCGAAGGAGAAGAGATCGTGGGACCAAGTCCTTTTAACAGACACCAGAGCGTTGTGGCCAATCTGTATGATGAGCTAAGGCGCTATGTTAAAGAAAATGACTTGGGAATAGTGCCTTTTACACCCCTTGATGTTATCCTGGAAGAGGGTGTTAACAGACTCCAGCCGGATGTAATGTTCATCAAAAAAGAGAATCTGGCCATTGTGCAGGACTGGATAAGAGGGGTCCCGGATATGGTGGCAGAGGTCGTATCAAAGTCCTCAGTGGTCAGGGATACCATAACCAAGAAAGCTATCTACCAACGTTATAGGGTACCCGAGTACTGGATTGTCATGCCTGAGTATGAGGCCATCGAGGTCTTTGCGATTGAACAGGGCGTATACGAACTATTCTCCTGTGCCGTGGAAAGCGGTTACGTAAAATCAAAGATAATCCACGGTCTGGAAATAGACGCCGCCGGCATATTTGTCAATTGAGCTATAGATTAATGATAATGAGTAGTACTCTAGTATGAAAATAAAACCCGATAGCTGGACAATCGTAATAGTTGGCAGTTGGAATCTGGCGACGTTTACCCCTGAGTGGTTGGTGGAGAATATCTTTTACGATGCCGATATCCAGGTGGAGGTGGCATTGGGATACGGGATGCCTTTTCGGTTCAAGTCTACCGGGGGGGGGTTTACGATCATACCGGAGCATAATCGGATAACCCTGATGGCCTTAAAAGATGACGACCTGTCGCTGTTGAAAATGGAAAAGGCCGCCTATAAGCTGTTGGAACTGCTGTCATATACACCCGTGACGGCAATCGGATTCAACTTTGGTTTTGAAGACATATCGCTGTCTCAACTGCCCTTTAAGTACGACTTTGAGGATTCCATGTTCTTTAATGGCCTGGGCTATCTGCTGACGTCGCAGACGATTAACAGAAGATTCATTGTAGACAACAGCATCCTCAATCTCTCCGTAACCATAAAACAAGACACCGTGTGGGTTGACTTCAATTTCCACTATGACCTCAACAATGCCGCCGACTATAAAACCAAGGTAGCAAGAGGCATCGTGGATTCAAAACAAATTGTGACGGACATCCTCAGGGATGGCTATAAGCTAAACACCGATATCATCAGCGACGATGACGACAATCAGCAATAGATGAAAGTCTTTCAGAGTGGCAGCTTCACCAGTGGTATAGTTTCTGTCCCTGTGGTTGTTGCCGCACTGGGATACTTTGTCGATATCTATGACCTCATCCTCTTTGGGATTGTGAGGGTGCAGAGCCTTAAGGCCATCGGGGTGCAGGGGGCGGATATCATGAGCACGGGGATTTTCCTGCTTAACATGCAGATGGCCGGTATGCTGCTGGGAGGGGTGCTATGGGGCATCCTCGGAGACAAAAAGGGACGGGTTAAGATACTCTTTGGGTCGATCGTTGTATACTCCATCGCCAATATAGCCAATGGGTTTGTTGAGTCTGTGGAAGGCTATGCGTTGTGGCGGTTTATTGCCGGCATCGGGTTGGCCGGGGAGCTGGGGGCCGGTGTGACACTTGTGCTGGAGACCCTGCCCAGGCAGTTGCGTGGCTACGGGACGATGATTGTCGCTACCGTTGGGGTATCGGGCGCTATTCTGGGCAACTATATAGCGAAGACCTTCGATTGGAGGGTGGCGTATTTCACCGGTGGTGCCCTGGGCATGGCGTTGCTTGTCATGAGGCTTGGTGTGTACGAATCCGGAATGTATAAGCAGATAGAGTCAAGTAATATCAGTAAAGGCAACTTCTTTTTCCTGTTTACCGACCGACGGCGTTTTTTCAAATACGTCAAGGCCATACTGATCGGTCTGCCGATATGGTTCTGCGTGGGAATCCTGATCATCCTGTCGCCGGAGTTTGCAATGGCCATGAATATCACAGGTGTGGTTAGTGCCGGCGAGGCCGTGATGGCGTGTTATATGGGGCTTGTCTTGGGAGACTTTGCAAGCGGGGCGTTGAGTCAGTTTCTGCGCAGTCGCAAGAAGGTCGTGTTGTTGTTTCTGGTGCTCTCAACGATTGCCGTAGGGGGGTATTTTATGCTTGACGGGGTGAGTGTTTCGGTGTTTTATACGTTTTGTGGGTTCATAGGTTTTGCCGTGGGGTATTGGGCGGTATTTATCACCACCGCAGCAGAGCAGTTTGGCACAAACATCAGGGCAACTGTGGCATCGACTGTTCCAAACTTCATCCGAGGCATGGTTATACCCATTACCGCCGTCTTTCAGTTTGCAAAGCACTACATGGGCATCCTCAGTGCGGGGGCGGTTGTTGGAGGACTGTGTCTGTTCATTGCATTTTACGCCAACTATCATATCGAAGAGACCTTTGACAAAGACCTCGATTACGTCGAAGTGTAGGCGGTGATAGAGGGCATGTAATAATTTTTCGTGCTATTGACAGCGTTTGTTACCATATGATACCCTATATAGGTGCGTGTATTAAGCTGTTGACACGGCAGCCGGAGTGGCGGAATGGGTAGACGCAAGGGACTTAAAATCCCTCGGGCATTATGCTCGTACCGGTTCAAGTCCGGTCTCCGGTACCAAAAAACAACCTTCTATGAAGTATCACCAGGTATCATAGAGTATCACGCGCTGACCCCTACTGGAGCGAAAAAGAAGTGGAGCCACCCCTTTCTTTTCTCTTACGGTCAAATGTGATTGCCCTGTCATAAGGGGTGAACTATTACCTTTTTTTAGTCTACCGTCAGAGTATGATCATGTTATCGCGGTGTATGACTTCATCAGAGTACTTGTATCCCAATACGGCCTGTATCTGATCGGTTTTGAGACCGATGATGGCTTGCAGTTCCTTTTGGGAGTAGTTGACGAGTCCTTTGGCTATGCGCTTGCCTTCGGTATTGACGCAGTATAGGGCATCTCCGCGCTCAAATTCGCCCTCCAGCGATGTTATTCCCGACGGCAGGAGGCTCTTGCCTGCGCAGGTGATGGCCTTGACTGCCCCGGCATCCAGCGACAGCGTGCCGACTGCACGTATGCCCGTGGCTATCCACCCCTTGCGTGCGGCATACCGTTTGACTGTGGGTGTAAATTCCGTCCCCGCAACCCTGCCGTTTAAGACGCTGCTCAACAGGTCAGCCCTCCTGCCGTTTACGATGTTGACGACGATCCCGCACCGGGTAGCCATCTTTGCGGCAGTGAGTTTGGAGTACATCCCGCCCGTGCCCGATATTGAACCGGCCCCCTTGGCCAGGGCCTCCAGCTCCGGCGTTATCTCTGTCACCGTGGGGATCAGGACGGCCTGAGCGTTTTTCCTGGGATCGTCGGTGTAGAGGCCGTCAACGTCCGATAGGATTATCAGCCGCCCGGCATCCAGCATCGAGGCCACAAGCGCAGCCAGACTGTCATTGTCGCCAAACTTCAGCTCGTCTATTGAGACCGTATCGTTTTCGTTGATGATCGGGATGACGTTGAGGCCAAGTAGCGTGACAAGCGTGTTCTTGCCGTTTATGTAACGCTTGCGGTCTGAAAACGCATCCCGCGTCAACAACACCTGTGCCACCTTCTTGCCGTGGGCGCCAAAGGCCCGCTCGTAGGCCAGCACCAGCGAACTCTGCCCAACCGCTGCCGCTGCCTGCTTGAGGTTGATATCCTGTATGCGTCCCCTGATCCCCAACTTGCTCCTGCCCGCAGCCACCGCCCCGGAAGACACCACTACGGTGGCATAACCAGTGCTGTGAAGCGCAGATATGTCCGACGCCAGGGCGTTGATCCTCGACTGGCTCAAACCTCCATCGTCCGTTATTATGTTGCTTCCAATCTTTATTACTAGTATATTCACGCTGATTTCCAGCAGGCAGAGACATTGTCTCCCTTAAACAATTCATACACCATAATAATCACCTACATACAGACATAAAGGGTGTCCGGACAAAAATCCGCCCCCGTTTCCCATGTGATTGTACCGAGCTGTCTGTCAACCTTGAATCCCCTGAATGTATCAACGTCTTTTAAAGGAACAAAGACCTCTCCATATAGATACTTCTCAAAGTCTATAAGCTTCTTTTTACCATCTTCAAACTCAAGCTCCACTACATATTCCTTAACATAACGCACATTCTTTACTTTGTGCATAAAGTTACTCCAATGGTTTTATCCAAAACAGAGGTTTATGTTTACTTGCCAGTTCCCATTCCTGCAACAATTCATCACGATGAATAAATGCCCATTCAAGGACAAGAGATATTGTGCCCTTAAAGGTAAGGCACCTTCTATAATGCGTAAGTCGACTATCGAAAAGATAGCCTTCTTGTCTCCATGCATTGCATGAAAATGAGGCGGATTATGATCATCATAGAAAATGGAAATCATAATACCCAAAAAACTCACTTACTCTATGCATTCACTGTTATAACATATCACCGGACATTTTGGCAATCGTCATAAGCAGATTTAGATTGGGTTAAATACAAAATACATGGCATTTTTATGGGGTCAAGGGGACTGGTCCACTTGCAGGGGGGTCTGAGGGGGCCAGGAGCGTCCTGGAGCGAAAAAGAAGGCAGAGCCGCCCCCTTCTTTCTTTGTATTGCAATCGATCGAAACGCGCTATAATCCTTGACGGTGGGAGTTATGTTATACTTAAGGCAGTGAGGCAACAACAACGTCTCTTGAAGGATTGATGAGAGGTTCCGTAAAAGTGCAAATATGACCGGCAAAGACGGAAAAGGTATTTCAGGCTGGGTGGCAATATGGATATTCGTTATCCTGAGTGTCTGTATTGCCCTTGTGGGGTATACTGCACTTGACATCTACAAGGAACGGCTCAGGGAACATATACAGAAGGACTTATTGTCCCTGACAAAGCTCAAGATTGAGCAGATCGTGGCATGGCAAAATGAACGCATCAGGGATGCGCTTGATGTCCAGAACAAGATATTTCTTGCCTTACGGACGCAAGCATATCTGGATGATAGGACTTCAGAGATAAAGAGGAATGTGCTATCTGCACAATTGACCCACATAAAAGAAACTCAAAATTTCACCAGGGTTACGCTCACGGATAGAGACGGCGCTGTCGTCTTGTCTTCGCACCAGGGCAGCACAGTGGGATACGGATCAATAGACACAACCCTCCAACCCGTCCTTGCAGCAGCGATAACGTCCAAGAACATCGCACTGTCTGACCTCTACCTGGATGCACACAATGTAGTCAGAATGAGCGCCGTTATACCCCTATTCGAAAGAGACCCCGTTACGGGAGAGACCGCCGGGGATGTGATAGGCACAATCATCGCACATATAGCCCCCTCGAAACTGTTTTCGTTAATCCAACACTGGCCGTTAGATAGCAACACGGCGGAGACCCTCCTGATACGTCGGGAGGGTAGTGACGTGGTGTTTTTAAACGAACTTCGCTATAAGAAAGACACTGCCCTGGTGTTTCGTCTGCCCATAGACAGGGATAGGCAACTTCCTGCGGCGATGGCCGCACTGGGGCAACAGGGTATCGTGGAAGGGTACGACTACAGGGGACACCTGGTGCTTGCGGCAGTGATGCCCGTGTCGGATACGCAGTGGTTTATTGTCTCCAAGGTGGACCAGGACGAAATATACCAACCGATAGCGGCATTTGCAAAAGTTGCGGCAATAATAGTTGCCCTGCTGATGGCATTATCCGGGATGGGGATAGCCATGATATGGCAGAAGCGAAATGTCGTATTCAGACAGCGGCAGTATGAAATCAATGAACGCTTTCGTAAGGTGTTTGACAACGCCCCCATTGGCATAGCCCTCTCCGGTAAAGACTACAGGTTTATCGACGTCAACAGGCAACTGTGTGAGATGTTGGAATACTCAGCGGATGAACTTAAAGGCATGACATTTAAAGATATCACTCACCCCGACGACTTGAATCAGAGTGTGGATATTGTAAGAAAAATGATCAACAACGAAATACACTCATTCCGTATTGAAAAGCGCCATGTGACAAAGTCCGGCAAGGTATTATGGGACAACACAATATCCAGCATGATCAGGGACGACAAGGGACAATGGTTGTACAATATAGTAATGATAGAAGACGTCACATTGCGCAAGGAGATGGAGGCCAGCCTTATTCGGGTAAACCGGCTCTATGCGGTGTTGAGTCAGATAAATCAAAGCATAGTGCGCATAAAAGACGAGACAACGTTGTTTGATGAAATATGTCGTACCTGCCTGGAACATGGAGGCTTCTCAATGGCATGGATTGGGCTGATAGACCGGGAAACTTTATTCGTAGAGCCAGTCGCCTTTGCCGGGATAGATGAGAGGGAGCTAAACAATATAGTGTTGTCTGCCGTCAATAGGCCTAATGTGGTATGTCCAACCACTACGGCCATAAGGGATGCCAGACCATCAATCTGCAACGACATAACAACAGACCCGATCATGGCCGCCTGGAGGGATGATGCACTTCAGAGGGGGTACCTCTCAGTGGCCGCGTTTCCGATAATGATGCGTGGGGATGTGGTTGGCACGCTTTCGTTGGGCGTTTCGCAAAAGGGCTTCTTTTTGGAGTCGGAGATAAGGTTGCTGGAAGAGGTCTTAGCCGACATATCCTTTGCGCTGGATACAATGGAGGGCGAGCGGGCGAGGGCGGCGTTTGAAAAGGCAATAGAAAAACAGGCCAGAAGAAACAAGATGATACTTGACATCTCTATGGACGGTTTTGTCCTGGTTGATAATGCTGGACACATAAGAGAGGTCAACCTGACATTTGCCAACTTGCTTGGTTATTCACCGGAGGAGTTATGCAACATGAGTATCATGGCTATAGATATAGGGCAGAACGAACAGGAGGTACTTGAGCGTATAAATGAGGTACTTCAGACAGGTCACAGCAGGTTTGAGACGGTGCTACGGCACAGAGACGGCAAGCGGGTAAACGTAGAGGTAAGTACGGCATTCATAGAGTTGGACGGTGAGATAATGCTGTTTGGCTTTAACAGCGATATCACCGAAAAGAAGCACAGAGACAAGATTTTTCTCCTGCGAGAGAGGCAGGCACAGATGGGAGAGATGCTGAGTATCATAGCCCATCAGTGGAGGCAGCCGATTTCGGCAATCGCAGCCTCCGTAAACAGGCTTGAACTGGAGGCCATGTTTGATACCCTGGACAAGGCGGTGTTAAACGACTCACTTGAGAGGATAAAGTTGCAGATTCAACACATGTCGCAAACAATCACTGATTTCAGCACCTTCTTCCAACCGGATAAAGACATGGAGGTCTCAGCTATCAGCACTGTTATCCACAAGGCCATAGGCATCATAGAGCAACAGTTAAAGAACAAGGGGATAGAGTTAAACCTGAACTGTCAAACAGAGACCCCTGTAAGGACTTACGTCAACGAGCTTGTCCAGGTGTTTCTGAGCATCATTGAAAACGCAGTGGATGCCCTGCATGGCAGAGAGATAGCTAATCCCCGGATATCCATAGACATCCGTGAAAGAGACACCGATGTGATAGCAGAGATCACGGATAACGCAGGCGGTATATCGCCTGAGATAATGGATAACATCTTTTTCCCCTATTACTCGACCAAGGAAGCGGTGCAAGGCACAGGGCTTGGCCTGTACATGGCCAGGATGATCGTGGAACAACACTGTCATGGTAAACTGTCCGCTGTAAACATTGAAGATGGCGCACGGTTTATCATAGAGATACCAAAAAAGGACGAATAGCAAGTTTTTGACCTTACTTTTCTACAGCCCCACTTCTTTAAATACCTGCCCATAATTAATTATATACGAAAGAAGAAAGAAGGGGGCGGTTTGTGGCAGGGGTGCCCCACCCCCTCCGCCCCATAGGTGTTAAGTTAAGCATGATACCTCCAGTACCTCCAAGTCTTTTAGTGTTAATTTCTTAGGTTTAGGCGTATTTGACGGTTCATCAATCAACTGTAA
>NZ_JABXWD010000490.1 GCF_019173545.1 Candidatus Magnetobacterium casense
ACCGTGAGGATCATCAGCAGGAGTTTTTCCAGGGCAAGGGTGCTGCGTATCACGGAGCTTATGAAAAACAGGTGTGACAGCTTTCTCCTGCTCTTTAGCAACTCACGTTCGACTATCTTGCGCCGGGAGACGTCCCGTGCTATGAGAGTTATGCCGGTGACGTTGTCGGAGGCGTCCTTTATGGGGGAGATCGTTATGCTTATCTCCACGGAACCGGAGTCCTTTCTCTTGCCGGATATCTCTATATCCCGCAGTATATCGCCACCGCTGACTGCCGTAAAGTATTTCGCAAACGTCCTGCCGTTAGAATCGGATAAAAACGGTAAGAAATGACCCGATATTTCCTCATCCGAAAAGCCGAATATACGCTCCGCACTCTTGTTCCACGACTGCACCGTACCGTCAAGGTCGGTGGTGATGATTGCATCTGCGGAGTTTTCTATCAGGCTTTCGAGTCTGTCCTTGGTCTGACTAACACTCTGGTAGAGGTCTATGATTTCGTTCTGATGAATGACCGTATCGGTTGTCTCACGGATGATGACTATGCACTCTTTTATTTCGTTGTCTTCTTCTATGGGGTAGGCCGACAGTTCTGCGAAACGCCTGTTGCTGCTGTAGGTATCCGACTGCGGCAGGCCACTTTTGAAGATCTCTGCGGCTATGTCCTGGGGCTGTATGCCTTCTGCGTCGTTAAAGACATCGAAACAGTTGAGGCCGACCACGTCCTCGGGACTTCTGTTTATCCAGAACGCTATCATCTTGTTGGCGGAGGTGATCGTCATATCGGCTCCCACGGTGAGTATAGCCCCTTGAGCTATATCGTACAGGGCAGCCATACGTTTTTGGGCCATAGCGGATGTGTACGCCGTCTCAGACATCAGGGGTTGCCTTGCGTCGGAGACCTCATGGGTGCCGGTCTTGTCGGCCATGCTAAACATCAGAGTGTACAATGCCTGTGTGGGTCATGGATACCTTATTCTGCGCTGCGGTGCTCTGCTACAGCCCGTTTCTCATGTACTTGGTTGCATCTTCGGGGGAGGTTGGGTTGATGTAGAATCCCGAACCCCATTCAAACCCTGCCGTTCTGGTCAGTTTTGGGAACAGCTCTATGTGCCAGTGGTAGTAGAGGTTGTGCTCGTCAACGAACGGTGATGTATGGAGCACAAAGTTGTAGGGGGGCACGTCCAGTATCTTGTCAAACTGTCCCAGCACTGCCTGGATCACTTCGGCCAGGGCAGTAAAGCTGTTGTTGCGCGGGCCAAAGGATGATTCATGGTGCTTGGGGATTATCCACGTCTCAAACGGCACTCTGGGTGCATAGGCCGAAATGGCCAGGTATGAGTCGTTCTTGTAGACGATCCGTTTATTGGCGACCAGTTCTTGTTCGATGAGGTCGCAATAGATACATTTCTCCATGAAGCCGAAGTACTTGCGCGCCGATTCGACTTCTTCCTGGACGCGTTTGGGCACTATTGGCAGCGCTATCAACTGGCTGTGTGTGTGTTCGAGGGTGGCGCCGGCGGACTCCCCTTCGTTTTTAAACACGAGGACGTATTTAAACCGAGGGTCTTTTTTCAGGTCATTGAGGCGTGAGTTAAACGCCCACAGCACGTCCTCGGCAGACTTCTTGTCCATGCTTGCCAGGGAGAGGCTGTGGTCGGGGCTTTCGACCACGATTTCGTGTGCGCCGATCCCGTTCATCTTACCGAAGATTCCCTCGCTTGACCTGTCGAGGCTGCCCTCGATCTGCAGTGCCGGGAACTTGTTGGGCACTACCCGCAGGCTCCAGTCTGAGGGACCGTTCTTGCCGGGTTGCTTGAACGATACGATCTCAGGCGGGGTCTTGGACTCGTTGCCAGGACAAAAGGGACAGAACCCTCCCGTCTTCTTTCTCTTGTGCGATGGAGATATAAAGTCAGACGGTCTCTTGCCTCGCTCCGTTGATATAATGACCCATCTGCCTATGATGGGGTCTTTCCTTAGCTCTGACATCTCGCCTCCTAATATTTGATTATATTAAAACAATACATACGGTTTATTGTATCATAGAAGTGGCAGAGTTTTAAACATAGATGCAACTTTTTTTTGCAAGCTGTTTGATGCTCAGTTGAATAAGGAAAGAAAGAAGAAAGAAAGGGGCGGCTCCGCTTCTTGGCGCTCCAGGTCGCACCTGGCCCCCTTCAGAACCCCCTGCAAGGGGTCACGGACCCCTTGACCCCATTATGCGGAGGTTTGGTCGTTGGGTTGGAGCGTGGATAGAGGGTTGTGTGGGAATGGATAACG
>NZ_JABXWD010000491.1 GCF_019173545.1 Candidatus Magnetobacterium casense
GTATTATGGACTTATCCAAGCGATTGTGGGGAACCTGTGGGCAGCCTGCTTTTTGGCTGTCCATCAGGTTATCCACATGAGCGGCAGGTGCGGCACTATCCACAATCTTTTTTATTATCCTTCAAGCAGTTACTCTGCATTTGCAGTGTTAGTTGATTCATTGCCTAATCCTTTAGGTTTGTTGTCATTTGGTTCTTTTCCCTCATGTGGTTCTTTTCCTTCTTTTGCTCGAAAAGAGACATCTCTCCCTTTCAGCGTCTCTTTGAGTCTGAAACTCTCCCAAGTGCAGGGAATGATGTGGGCCTTATGGGTCAGGCGATCTAAAAGAGCTGCGGTAAGGGTAGCCTCTCCAAACACTTGGGTCCAGTCTGCAAACCCCAGATTAGAGGTAATAATCACCGAAGCCTTCTCATGGCGCTCGGCCAGAACCTGGAACAATAGCTCTGCGCCCTCTTTGGAAAAAGGCACGTAGCCAAGCTCATCAAGGATCAAAAGATCGTAGCGGGCATACTTGCCGATCAGACGGCTTAAGGTTTTTTCCGTTCGGGATTCAATCAGTTCATTGGCCAGAGCACAACCGGTCACAAAGCGAGTCCTCACCCCCTGGCGGCAGGCCTCAACTCCTAATCCTGTCGATAGGTGAGTTTTGCCTGTTCCCGTCTTTCCCAAAAAGATTACATTCCGATGCTGCTTCAAGTAGTCTCCACTCACCAGTTCTCGAACCAGTCGCCTGTCAAGACCGGGGGCCTCATCAAAATTAAAATCCTCCAGAGTCTTCAATAGAGGAAACCTCGCCTCTTTGATCCGGCGCTTGAGGCGGTTATCAGCCCTGACCCGAAGCTCGATCTCGGTCAGGGACAGGAGGAATTCCTCATAGCTTGTGCCGCTTTCCTTAGCCTGCCTTACCAGAGAAGGGTAGTGCTGAAGAATATTGGCCAGTTTTAATTCCTTCAAATGCTGATTTAACAATATGTGGGTGCTGTCTTTCATCTTACCCCTCCCAACTGTCCGTAGGCGGTAACGTTTGGGGGAATCGTTGCAGGCCAATCGGTAAGCGGTGCAACTGCGGTAGTATCCGGACCTGAATGCAGCAGGATGTGTTTTACTCCCTCACTGCTGCTGATGTGGTTTTCAAGAGCCACCTCGATAGCGGCCTGGATCTCATCAGCCCGATGATCCCGGTAGAGCATCAGGACCGAGATAAAATCCTTAATCCCGTCTGTCTCTCCCTGCGTCTTTTGGAACCGCTCCAGCAACTTCTCCAGGCACTTTGGCCATTCTTGCCGCCATTGGACAATGGGGCGTGCAGTCTGAAATGATCCAGGCCTCTGCTGAATCACCTCCAGGTAATGCTGAGGGTCAAGTTGCCATTTATTGTTTCCAAATACCCGTGGGTGGGTGGCTATTTTTTTCCCATCCCAGAAAATATCAACCCGATCAATACCCAGATTCACATGCACCTTGAAGCCTGCGAAGCGGGTAGCCACCGAGTAGTGATTCTTATCCACCATGAGCGTCGAGTAGGAGTTGACCTTGCCATTCTGAATTTGGATATTGCTAAAGGCAACCGCAGGCAAGCTGAGCAAGTGGTGCCGCTCGTGCTCAAACAGCTCATTCACCGCTCTATCCCTGCCGCTTGTCCGGTGATTTCCAAAGGCAAGGCAGTCTGTGAGCAGCTTTTGGTTTAACTCCTCAAGGTCCTCCACACAGGGAATGGGTACCAGGTAGTTTCTCCTCACATAACCCACCATCCCCTCCACTCCCCCTTTTTCATGTCCACTGTTCACATTGCAAAAACGGGCACCAAAGGTATAATAAGAGCGAAACTTGATAAATGAGTCTTGCTCAATCCTTTGCCTGCCCCGCAAAACCTCTTTGATCACACTGGACAAATTGTCATAGACCAGAGTGGGAAATACCCCTCCAAAGAAGGTAAAGGCGTGGATGTGAGCATCAAAGAACGCTTGCTGCCTCTCACATAAATAAGCCCTCACGAAATGTTTCCCAGAGTAGCGAGAGCGCATACACAAAAACCTTATCCCTGTCCTCACTCCCCTGATACAAGCTATCCCATTGCCCCAGTCTACTTCTGCCTCCTGCCCGCATTCAGGATCAAGGGGTATAAACACCTGAGCATTTCCTACTCCTAAACGAACCCTGGCCTCCCGAACATAGTGCCTGATCGTAGATTCACTACCCTGAAATCCATGCTCTCCTACCAACCGATGGTATATCCGCCGGGCTGTATGCCGCTGCTTCTTTGGCCCCTCTTTG
>NZ_JABXWD010000492.1 GCF_019173545.1 Candidatus Magnetobacterium casense
TAATCCTCCAATCAGGTGTCAGTCCCTTATAATATCTCAAGACGATCTTGTGAGTGATCTCTGACTTCTCGATCTTCCCCGTGAAGTATTCCTCCTCCGAAAGGGGAAGGACAGCGGCCCAGACCGTCGCCTTCGTTACCCAGGTCTCGGTCTCGGCGCCATAAGTGTCCCGCGTTGCCGTCTTCTTCTGGAGTTCAACTCTGTGCCTTAAACTTCCGATCATTTAAACCTATGCACAATATACGGCGCCAGCAACCTCATGATCGCCGGGATAGAGGTTATATTTTTCTCCGTTAGCGTCTCCCTGCTCTCAAACATATCGGCCACATCAATCAATATTGCTTGCTTGATCGATTGCGGTATATCATCAATCTTAGTTTGCGAGTATCCGCAGGAGTAGGTAATGCAGATCGGGTTCATGGGGTAGAGCGTGGCCGAGGGCCAGTCTATCCCGTAGGCCAGTACGAGCCTCCCAGGTTCCGACTTGATGTCGGTCAGGTAGTTGGCCGCCCCCCAGGTTGTCGCGGCCCCGTTGTAGTCCGTGTAGACGAGCGACGAGATACCCTGTAGTGGAGGGTAGGGGAGTTCGATAAAATCCTCGTCCGGGAACTCCTCGAGGTACATCGCCCAGGTCTGAGTCAGGAGGGCGCGGTTTAAGACCGCCTCGATATGCTCCCGGCCCGCCTTAATCAGTCCCTCAATGATGTAATCGCTGTCATCATTATCAACCCTCAGATGCCATTTGGCCTCTTCCAGGCTCACCGGCTCGATCGTAGGGGCAACAGTCTGGACTAACGCGTTCATAGGTTCCTCACTATCAATCTGTTGAAATCAAGCTCCCGGGTGTAGGTTGTCGTCCCGTCCGAGATGGTTGCCTTGAAGGTCAAGTGATGCTTCCCCGTGACCGCCCCGACCGAGGTGGGGTAGGAGAGAAAGACCGTATGGACCTGTCCGGTGGCGCTCGATGTCGCCAGAATAGCCGTGGTGAGGACCGTGGCATCCTCCCGGTGGACTGTCGTTACTACGGAAGACAGAGTATGGCCATAGGGCAGAAACCCGTCGTTGGCCGTGGTCGCAGAGCAGACCGTGTACTCAAAGGCGTAGGGAACCATTACGTCGCTCGGCTGCAGAAAGATAGGTTTTGTTCCTTCAAAGTTAGGCACTTCTTTTATATCCCTCCTGAATCCTAGATGGATGTCGGATGATGTCTGGTCTGGTCGTGAAATAAAATTCACCCTCTACTGTCTTGTATAGATTAATATTGCGTTCGGTGATGAAATAACCTTCATTGTCTTTTGAGACGTAATACCAGATTGCATAAGTCCATCCCACAGGGGGAGAGGTTACGGCCTGGTCATGGGAGCAGTAGACGGGAGTCAGATCGATAGCCCCTGCCGAGGTTGCAGTGCATTCCTGGAGATGCTCGCAATTAACGGGCGACAAGACGTAGATATGGCTGAGTGCAGGGGATCCCGTCTCCCCGTCGTGGGAACAGTTGACAGGGGTGAGGACGTAGATATGTGACAGCACCGGTGAAGTAACAGCCCCGTCGTGGGAACAGTAGTCCGGAGTAAGGTCGCCCGCACCCGATAAGGTCGGAGAAGTAACTTCCTGCTCATGGGAGCCAGGGGCCGGAGACAGGACGTAGATATGGGACAATGCCGGTGAAGTAGCAGCCCCGTCATGGGAACAGTAATCCGGCGATAAATCTCCAGCTCCGGATATTGTCGGAGAAGTGACATCCTGGGTATGGGAACCGGAGACCGGAGACAAGACGTAGATATGGCTCAGAGCCGGAGAGGTCGCATCCCCATTGTGCTCGCATGAGACGGGCGAAAGCGAGTAGATATTCGATAGGGCAGGGCTGGTTGTCTCCTGAGTATGGGAGCAATCTTCAATCCGACCAAGTTGGGTTGAATGAGATAGGCCAGGATTAGTAACTTCCTGAGTGTGCGAGCAATTTACAGGAGAAGCACTGTAGATATGGGAGAGAGAAGGCGAAGTTGTTTCCTGAATATGGGAACAGTTGGCCGGGGAGAGCGTGATAATCCCAAGCGCCGCTCCAGTCAGGACCTTCTGTAGAAATGGTCTCCGCCTCGTTACAGGGAAAGGCATCTCTTACCCCTTACACGGTAGGCTGATGGATGGTAATCGACCAGGCCGCCGTGTTCACCTTGTTTCCTGCAACAAGATCCTGAGTCGTGACCGTGGTGCAGTACCTCGGACCCGAAGCAGACTCCACGATCATGACGATGGTGGCA
>NZ_JABXWD010000493.1 GCF_019173545.1 Candidatus Magnetobacterium casense
GGGTTCGCCAATATCGCGGTTCACCCTTGACAAACTTATGAAGCTCTACGGCGCCAAGGCCGACATCCCGGCAGACAAGCGCCACTTCCACGTTCTGAAGCACAGCATCGCCACTCACCTACTCGATGCCGGCGCGGACATTCGCTTCGTCCAGGACTGGATAGGGCATATCAACATTCAGAACACCGTGGTCTATGCCCAGATCAGCAACCGAGCCCGGGAGGAACAGGCTAGGAAGTTCTTTGCGAGTCCCATGATTGTGGGAACTTAGGAACATAAAATGATTAGGCAGTTAATTGGTGCTGGGATAATTGGGGTTGCCATTGGGATTGGGCTAACATGGTTTGTGCTATGGCTTTGGGGGATAATCAAAGAGCGTGATACACTCAAGAATGCCATAGAACACTATTACAAACCGAAAGATGGCACCGAAACCAACAAATCATAGCCTCAAGTTATCCACGCCGCCACAGGCTTCTCCCAAGATACATCATCGCAAGCCCTAGACAAGCCGATAGAATACCAAGAGGTACTAAGGCATAGCCCAATACAACGCCAGCGTAAAGCACATTGACAGCGCCGAGCCCGATCAGGACACCGCCGGCGGCCTTCATTATTACAGCCTCAAGTTGTCCACCGGGCTGGCCTTTTCATGGGCTGCCAAAGCATCACTAACCCCAAAGGTCTGCACGTAACGCCTTGTCATTTGCAGGGTGGTATGGCCCAGCAGACTCTGAAGGTTGAACTCCCCCATACCGTTCCTGAGACAATTCACCGCAAAACTATGCCTGAAGGTATGCGGCGAACATCGGGCATCGGTTATCCCTGCCCGTTTGCCGAGGCGCTTGATTAGCGACTGGATCCCTCGGGCCTTGATGGGCTGCCCATGGTCATCTACCCACAAACTGGGTTGCTTATCTTTCCTGAGGAGCAAGTATCGCAGCATCGCCTTCTGGGTTTCCTTCCCTACCCTGACAAAGCGTTCCTTCCGGCCCTTGCCCATAACCTTGATAATGCCGTTGTCGAAGTCGATGTCGTTTACCTGGACGGCCGCCAGCTCCGACAACCGTAAGCCGGTGTCAAGGAATGTCAGAATGATCGCCCGGTTGCGGATCCCCCGAAAGCCGTCCTCGCCCAAAACTACCAGCATACGCCGGATGTCTTCCTGGCTGAAAGGCTGGATAACCTGTTTCGGCACCCGCGGTGGGGTCATCCGCACCATGGGACTCTGCAGCAGAATTCCCTCGGCCACGAGCCAATTGAAGAAGCGGTTTATGCAGCCGTAATAGTCATGCACTGAGGATGCTTGAATTCTCTCCCGCAATACCAGTAGGAAAATCCTGACGTGGTTTGCCGCTACGTCCTGGGGTTCCTTGATACCTTGAGATTGGCAGAAGGCTACGAAAGCCCCCACCTTTTGCGAGTAGTCCTCTATGGTCCGTGGCGATAGTTCGTTGACCCGGCAGGACAAAAGAAAAATCTTGAGCTGCCCATGTAAAGTTGTATCTGTGGATATTATGTCATGTAAATTCAGATGCCCACTTAGCGTATTTAGCCAATCGTGGGACTTGGGAGTATTCAGATGCTCTAATGCCATGTTTCATTGGGTCCCCCGGGTACTTTTAGCTTCAAAATCGGGGTGAGTGGATTTGAACCACCGACCACCTGAACCCCATTAATGTGCGGAGAAACCTAGCGAAGTACCCGGGAGGAACCCTACCTTTCTATGTGCGTCTGAAAACGTGCTCACAACCGGTGACCACGCCATAGATAGTGACTTTGTTTGGCGTAAATCGTCCCGTTGCAGTCTCTACCCACGAACCTTTCTTATCTGTATGGTATCGTCCCAGGAATGAGGAACTATTCTGGAGTGTCACCACAAGGTCGCCGTCCATTGGTGTCGCCGCCGTGTCCACAAACACTGTGTCGCCAGGTCGTATCTCCGGTTCCAAAAAGAGCGTGGCGATCCTGTACCCTTTCAACGTAGGCGGAGGTGCAACAACCCTTGTTATAGCCATATAATCTATCGGCTCCTTCTCCTCCCCTATTTCACCATATACTGGAATGTAAGCCTTCAGGCTCTGCTCCACCAACGCCCATGTCGCTAGTGGTGCTATATCACCTATGAGTTCTGCTAATGTGATACCTCCCAGAAGATTGCGAAAGGTTTAGGTATCACATTAGCAGAACTCATAGGTGATATAGCACCACTAGCGACATGGGCGTTGGTGGAGCAGAGCCTGAAGGCTTACATTCCAG
>NZ_JABXWD010000494.1 GCF_019173545.1 Candidatus Magnetobacterium casense
CCATTCGCCAAAAATGGAGTAGTAAGGAGGCTGAAGAAGGCGGTAGTCATTATGAATGCGTCATCCATGTTTATCCTCTCTAAAATAAACGTTGCTTGGCATACACCTCCTCTTGGCCTTGTTCCTGTATTTGCCTGATGGTCCTTTGCGATGTTGGTGTTATGGGCTCTGGCATAGTTATGCCCTCTAGTAAGTGCCATTCAAAGTCATCCCAGTCAAAGAATATGTGATATTCGCCCTGCATTGGGTATATTCGTACTCCCCTCCTGAGGTTATCGATTAGAGATAATCCAACACTTTGAATATCAACTTGTAGGATTGCCAATGAAATGGGGGTATGTGTATGCATTTGGATCATCTCATATGCCACCCAATGGTAAAGTTTAATGCCATGTTCCTGTCTTTTGGGTGGCAACTCATGTGGTGAGGCAACCGATTTTGTCTTAACCTCAACCCAGCCCTGTATCCCATCATGCCAGACTAAATTATCGGGTAAGATAAACCGCTGTTTGCCAAGTAACATGGGCGCCCCTATGCCATCAATAAGGCTGGCTGGTAGGATTTGGTAGCCTTGGCCGATTAGCCACTGCCTTACTATCGCCTCACCTTGCTTGCCTAGGCGTTCTTTATTGTCACCTTGCATTGAAATTCCTCTTGGGCTATGCTCTGGATCAAGCCTGAGTATTTGGGTTCGGGCTCAACGAGTATGAATCTACGTCTCGGTAAATGCCCAACGGCAAAGGCCGTAGAACCAGTGCCAGCGAATGGGTCAAGTACGGTATCCCCTGGCTTACTGCTAACTTGGAGCAACTTCTGTAGTAGCCACCTGGGCTTTTGCGTTGGGTGATACTCGCGCTCGTTCCCCGCACAAATCGGCCCAGTGATTACATTGTGCATCTCATTTTGCCCCATCCAGACGAATGTCTTCGGCGGTCCCTTGGTGAAATAGAGAATCAAATCAAACGCTGGGCACCATCTCGTTTTGCGGATTTGGGGGGCTGGATTGACTCTATGCCAAAGCAGTAGCCCACCAAACTGCAAGCCGCTAGTGTCAAAAGCGTCATGCCACAGCCGACTCTGGCGGAACCCAATAAATACGTATAGGCTCGCCCCTTGTTTGAGCTGTGTGGACATCAAGCTGGCCCATATAGCAACGGCTTCCTTGTACTGGCTGTCTGGCACATTATCCCATTGCCCGAAGTTCCTCTGTAAGTCAGCCTGGTTGTTGCGTGAGATATCATTATTGGAAACGAGATACGGCGGGTCCGTCACTATTAAGTCGATACTGTCGTCAGGTATTAAGCCCGCCGCCTCTTCATACCGGCAAGGGTATAAGGTGATGCCCATTGTGGGCAGTTGCGCTAGTGGGTATGTGGGCAATTCTTTACTATTGCCCATTTTGTCAGGTTTGCCATTGCCCACAATCTTCAGCCACCGCCCGAGACTTTGACGTGGCACCCCTAGAGCCTCGGCTATTTGCTGTTGGGTATAGCCAAACTCTCTTAGGTTTTTAGCCTCTAGGGCTAGCCCCTGCCTCTCCAGTGTCAGCATTCTTGCCATTGCTTCAGCTCTTTGCTTTCGCCTCCAGCCTTTTCTGCACCTCGGCTACAAACTTCGCTTTCTGATCCGGTGTCAGACTATCTATCGCATCGCCTATCGTCTTGCCCTTGGCTTCCGGGAATGTCTCGCGTATATACCGGGCGGCGTTCCAGTCTTTGAGTGTCTTGAGTGATTCATTGAGCCAGCCTTTGTCTATCAGGGCCGCCGAATCGTCAAACAATGGCTCGTAGTCCTCGTCCATAGGCTGCGGGTAAGCCTCGGTTGCCCGGGATTCCCTTACCTTGTCCACAAGGTCCATAAACACCTGCTCTAAGGTGAGCCCGTCATCTGCCATCATCTGTTTGACCGATTCCACACCCAGCAACTTATGTGCCTCTTCCTCTGTTAGTTTCAATTCGTTCTGGACCCTAACCCAGAACTTCGGCCAGTCCGGTTGCCCGTTGTCCTCAAACGCCGCTGGCAGCTCGCCTTCTATATCGGATTCCACCTCGGCGGTAGCCAGCGTTCCGGCGAACAATGATGGGAACGCTTCTACTAATGCTCGCTTCAAGGCGCTTTTGCGTAGCATCCATGGCTGTTTTGGCTCGGCCCAGAATTGCGTTGGCTTGCCTTCCCGGGTGAGTTTCACACACTCGTTTTTGTTGACAGCCACGTAGGTCGGGCGGCTCCGGTCCTTGC
>NZ_JABXWD010000495.1 GCF_019173545.1 Candidatus Magnetobacterium casense
ACTCCATTCAAACGTGGTCACGTTGCTCACGCATAGCAACAATGCCATATTACACAGGTATAAAAGTGGCTTAAATCCTTGCAACCACGGTTGATTGTGGTACTACCCTGCATATCATCACGGGATTTTTTACAGCAAGGAAATTTTTCAGGTGTCTGTAATTTCCGTCTTGACAACAGATAAGAGAGTGCTTTATCATAAAAGCCGGAAATAGATATGGTTATAGCGGCAGGATGTGATCACGCCGGCGTACTTTTAAAGCGGGCGCTGGAGAGGTTCCTCGTAGAGGGCGGTACCGACGTAATTGACGTCGGCACGAGCGGTGAGACCTCCGTGGACTATCCCGACTTTGCTGCATCTGTGGCTTCCATGGTGTCAAGCGGTGAGGTTGACAGAGGCATCCTCATCTGTGGCAGCGGCATAGGGATGTCCATCGTTGCCAACAAGTTCAGGGGCATCAGGGCGGCTCTGTGCAACGACCTCTACTCGGCGGCAATGAGCAGGATGCACAACGACACAAACATCCTCGTAATGGGCAGCCGGATCGTAGCCACGGAACTGGCCATTGAGATCGTCAAGGTCTGGTTGATGACAGAGTTCTCCGGTGGAAGACACGAACTACGCATAAAGAAAATTTCAAAGATAGAGGAATCAATTGCAGAACACAAGTAACCCGGCCCCACGCAATATATCACTACAAGAGGCAGACCCTCTGGTGTTTGACGCCATCGAGGGAGAGATATCCAGAGAACAGAACAAGATCGTCCTCATCGCATCGGAGAACTATGTCAGCAGGGCAGTGCTCCAGGCACAGGGGTCGGTGCTGACCAACAAGTATGCCGAGGGCTATCCCGGTCATCGCTACTACGGTGGCTGTGAGTTCGTGGACATCGTGGAATCGTTGGCAATCCAGCGAGCCAAGGAGTTGTTTGAACACAGAGACGCCTCCGGTGAGACGGTCGGTGTTGACCACGTAAACGTGCAGGTACATTCGGGGTCGCAGGCCAATATGGCGGCCTACCTCTCCGTGTTGAAGCCCGGAGACAGAATCCTGGGGATGAACCTCAGTCACGGCGGACATCTCACGCATGGCTCAAAAGTGAACTTCTCCGGACTGCTCTTTGAAAACGCCTATTACGGTGTAGACCCCGATACCGGTTGTATCGATTATGATAGAGTACGTGAACTTGCCCTTGAATTTCGGCCAAAGATGATAGTGGCCGGTGCCAGTGCTTATTCCAGGACATTGGACTTCCGGAGATTCCACGACATCGCCAATGAGGTTGACGCCTACCTGCTGGTTGACATGGCCCACATAGCGGGATTGATAGCCGCCGGTGTGCATCCATCGCCGTTTGCATATGCCGACTTTGTCACCTCTTCCACGCACAAGACGCTGCGCGGTCCCCGCGGGGGGATGGTCATGTGCAAGGCCGATTACGCCAAGTCCGTCGATAAAATGGTCTTTCCGGGTATCCAGGGAGGTCCGCTGATGCACATCATAGCGGCAAAAGCGGTGGCCTTTAAGGAGGCCCTGACCGAAGGATTCCGCCTGTATCAGCTAAATACCGTCAAAAACGCAAAGGCGCTCTGCAACGCCATGATCGAACGGGGGTACAGGATCATCTCCGGTGGCACCGACAACCACCTGATGCTCATAGACCTCAGCAACAAGTCAATCACAGGAAAAAAGGCCGAAGATGCCCTCTACAGGGCCGACATCACGGTCAACAAAAATACTATCCCATATGACGACAAACCACCGACCATTACCAGCGGCATAAGGCTGGGAACTCCTGCCGTTACCACCAGGGGTTTTGCAGAGGCGGAGATGGTAGAAGTCGCCGATATCATCGATAATTGCCTGACAAATCATTCTGATGAACGTAACATGAAGGTACAGCGGCAGAGGGTTAGGGCGCTGTGTGAGAGATTCCCAATACTATGAAAATTTTTTAACAAATTGCATTTGACTATCTCTGAGAAATAGTGTAGACTAAGATCACTTTAGTAAAAAGATTGCAAGCAAGAGAATTTGGCATGACGGCTGCAATGGGGAGTCGTCTAATGGCAGGACAGCAGACTCTGGATCTGCCTGTAGGGGTTCGAGTCCTCTCTCCCCAGCCAATGTTGTGTCAAGGGTCTTGGTGGTAGTGTTATATGGTCCCATCGTCTAGTGGCCCAGGACGTGGCCCTCTCAAGGCTAAAACACGGGTTCGACTCC
>NZ_JABXWD010000496.1 GCF_019173545.1 Candidatus Magnetobacterium casense
TATCGATGTCGTTGATACTAATAGTATCTCTTCCCTTTAGAAAAACAGGTACATTAATATTAGACAGAAATTCCTCTTTTGTCAATCCACACAGCAAAACAGCAATCAGTATGCGCCGTGACCAGGAAACTCCAATTTCTGCCCAGATATATGGACGACTAATAGCCCGGGGAGTATACAACACTAAATGTTCACTTGTCTTTTAAAGCATGTTACGAATTTCTTCCTCAAATTCTGTTCCAACATATCCACCAACCTCTTCAAGAAAAGGTTGTGCCCCACGTGAGGTTATTTCATCCGCGACTTTTTTTGCCACCCAAGTGTCGGTCCCACAATGACTTATGAACACTATTCTTCTCTTTTTTGCCATACTTTTAACTATTTCCCTTGCTATCTGTCGTCTTATAATTATAGATTAGCACATCCCCGGATAATTTGACAACGTTACGAAATAACAACATCTCATCTGGCCCCCTTCATAAAGAACACCACCGAAACGGTCTTTATCAGTATGACGATGTCAAGCCACAGGGACCAGTTCATGATGTACCAGCTATCGAGCCTGATCCTGTAGTCGTAGGTGGTATCGTTTCTGCCCGATACCTGCCACAGTCCCGTGATACCGGGCAGCACGGAAAAACATGCCTCGGCCAACTCCTTGTAGTAGGTCTCCACCTCGTGTTCGGTCACAGGACGCGGACCAATAATGCTCATCTCCCCCTTGAGGACATTGAATATCTGTGGCAACTCATCCAGCGATGTCTTTCGCAGAAAGTTTCCTATCCTGGTGACCCTGGGGTCGTTTGTCAACTTGTAGTGCTGCTGCCACTCCCTTAGATTGGAGTCGCTCTGCAGGAGGGAGGCAAGCATGGTGTCGGCATCCTTGACCATCGTGCGAAACTTGTAGCACTTAAATAGTCTTCCTCCCTTGCCGATCCTCAGGTGCGAATAGATAACAGGCCCCCGTGACTCAAGCCGTATGAGCAGCCCAATAATCCCAACCATAATCAACAGCATCGGCAATAGGACAATGCCCGAAACAATATCAAACAATCGCTTTATAATGCGGTTTTTGACAAACTTGAGGTTGTTCCTGATCTTCAGCAGGAATATCTCCTCATAAAACAGGTGTAGCAGCTCCGTGTTTAACAGCGCCACACCACAGAGGTCTGGCACGATCATGATGTCATTTATGCACAGTTGCAGTTCAAAGGCAAGCGTGGCGATACGCTTGGGGCCAAGTGAGGGCAGGGCAATTATTACCGTGCTTACCTTGAGATTTTTGATCAGTTGCGCATAGCTGCATATCTCTCCAAAGACCATCTTGCCATCGACCAGGGTGTTTATCTTCTGTCGGTCGTCATCGAGGAAGCCCACAACCTCAATGCCGATGGCCTTCTCACGTGTCAACCATTGGTTAACAAGCCTGCCGGTGTTACCCGCTCCGAGTATAAGCGCCCTGGTCTTAAAGATGCAAAACCTAAAAAGCGCCCTCTTGCCCAACAACCGGCATACAGGAAAGACAAAGAGCGATATGCACCACAGCAGCACCAGGATCACACGTGATATCTCTGCCGACATCTGGCCGATATTGACGATCACCATGACAATCAACATACTCAACGTAATGCTTGTGCTCAACCGCCTGGTGTCATCCCAGAAGGGCAGTCTGGTGCCGTACATCCCGTTATAGGCATTGAACGACACATAAGTAACCGGCACCCACCACAACCCCACATACATAGCAAAGGTGAAGTTTTCGGTCAACCCTCCAAACACCAGGGGCAACAGGTCGTCCCTGATATACCAGGCGGCAAACAGCGACGCATAAAAGGCCAGGACATCCAGACAGACCAGAAAAAAGACCCGCACCAACTGTATTAAAAACTGTCTCCTGGCAGTCATAGTTTAAACAATCAAGACCGTTTTTCTTCTGCCATGTACCAAGGCCCTTGACATTGCAAACTGCATAGTCTTATCTTAGCAAATTCCACAGACTTTGTGTGCATGAAATTAACGCAGGACAGGGCAATCGCAAAGGTTGCGCAGGAAGGGGTCAAGGGGGCTGGCCCCCTTGCGGGGGGTTCTAAAGGGGGGCGGAGGGGGTGGGGCACCCCTGCCACAAACCGCCCCTTTCTTTTCTCTTATGGTCAAATGCGATTGCCATGTAACGCAGGACTATCAGGGATATCAGGACGGTATGACGCAGTGTATGTG
>NZ_JABXWD010000497.1 GCF_019173545.1 Candidatus Magnetobacterium casense
CCATTCATCCTGCGGCAGGTAACAACTGCTGAGCCGGCCATCCGGTGAGACAATTACGGCATCCCTGCCAACCGGACAAAAGCTGTCCCGGGTAACGGACGTATCCGCAGCGGAATATAGGGGCTTAATGCCGGCAGATTCAAGTATCGTCACTGCCTGCATAAATTCAATTGTGAAGACGTATGGGTCTGGCGGGCGAAGTCTGGCGGCCTCCGATTCCTCATTGGGTTGAAGTGTCTCAAAGCACACAGTATTGGGAGTGAATGATCCCGAAAACAACTTTGAGGTATCTGCCAGACGGCCAACATTTGCATGTGAGACGCATGTGCGGAAACAAAGCTCGACCCCTGTCTTGCCTAACCCATAGGCGGTCTTTGCCACCTCCGCATAGCTTCCAATACCCTTTTTCGCGTTCTTCGGACGGTGAAGGTTATGCACGTCCTCCACTCCGTCAAAGGAAAGCACCACGGTATCGAAATACTCGCCAACAAACCTAAGGCGGTCATCGTTAAAGACACCGTTAGTAGCGGCCTCGAAGCGGGGAATAAGTCCGGCCTTGGCCGCCTCGGCACGCCCCCGGTGTACGGCCACATCCACCAGGTCTCCTGCCAGGAAAGGCTCTCCGCCAAAGAAATGAATCTCAATAGTGTCTTCGCCGTTGGCCGCCGCTGTTTCAACCAGCCATTTTATGGCATCAACGGCCGTGGAATATTTCATCTGCGCTTCTTCTGCGTGTGCGGCGCCAAAGCCGCAGTACGCGCATGATATGTTACACCTTCGGGTCGGTATAATGCCAAGAAATTGGGGCCTCGCATTGCCGTGCCTCCTTGCAGGGGGGTGAGTTGGCCGCATCTTTAGATCCTGAATGATTTCCGCAAGAGACTGGTTTATTATAACCCTGTTCATGAGTATGGCGTCCTGAAGCATTTCAGCGCCTTTTTTGTTCGTATAAAATGCAATACGCTGTAGTGGAGACCACACCAGGCATCTGTTGCCCACGGGCAAAATGAAGATGTCCCTATTCAAAGATGCACCGGTCATATTATACCCGGTCTGGCTGCTCATATTCGGGACGTTCGTGGGCGTGCAGCGGGACACATGCCAAGAGCCTTGCCAGTTTGACAAACAAGTCCTTTACCCTGCTGTATGCCTCAACGCCGTCAAGCCCGTCGTTTCTTTCCACAATGGCAGAGAGCTCACCGATGGTGCGACAACCGTCAAAAAACGAGAAGATTTCATTTTCCTGCTGGGTCATGACATATAATTCTCTTGAGATGCCATTTTTTCTATCCAGTCTTAACACAGTTGCCCCATCGATAGTAACATCACAATATCCACCAGCTACCGGTATCATCTCCCTGATTATGCTGTCTGGCAGACTGCCCACATCGGTAAGCTTCATCTGTGGTTTGCCGCATATTTCATCTTTAAAAGCTATCGATTCGGATAAACAATGGCGAAGGAAATCCCTTCTATTCATACTCCATCCCTCACAATTCCGGCTAGTTCGGATACCAGTAGTGGTGGCCTGCGCTGCCTCCACCTGAGCCGCTTCCACCTGAGCTGCCTCTACCTGAGCTTCCCCCACCCCAGTAACCCCCATCCGAGTAGCCTTGAACCGCTGATGGTCCTTTATAACTACCCACGGCAACGGTGTCGCACTCGCAGATTGTACCTGCCGGCATAGGGCTTCCGGCAGACACTGTTACGGTATTACATACGCAGACAGTCTCCGATGTGCTCATGGTTCCGGCTACGCAATCACATACACACACCGCCCCAGCCGGTATTGGAGACCCACAGGGCAGGGTTGAGGTCTTTGGCCCCATCTGGCGGTACCGTGCAGCATTCGTACCCTCCTTTGTCATGTCGGGATCGTACAGACAGGCAATCAGATTGCCCTCGGGCACTCCCCAGAGTTTGATGGTTTGATCTTTAGTCCCCAACGCTAGCATCCTGCCGTCCGGGCTGATTGCAACTGATGTGACTTGGCCTGAATTTCCTTGAAGTGTCTTTATGAGATTGCCCTCGGGCAATGCCCAGAGCTTGATGGTTTGATCATCACTCCCCGATACCAGCATCTTACCGTCCGGGCTGATTGCAATTGAACTGACAGTCTGTGAATGACCTGTAAGAGTCTTTATGAGATTGCCTTCGGGCAGCCCCCAGAGCTTGATAGTTTGATCATCGCTGCCCGATACCAGCATCTTACCG
>NZ_JABXWD010000498.1 GCF_019173545.1 Candidatus Magnetobacterium casense
CGAACTCATCCTCTGTCACAAAATCCTTCTTCATGGTTCACCTCTTGCTATTTTAGTTTGTGCTTCTAGACAGCAGGCTTCAACCGCAGCGGGCTGGGAGCGGCATTTGCCGGCGCTATCAAACGCTGGTCAGGCAGGACAAAGCCCAAAGTAAGGGCTTTTACCTGCTCAAAAGCAATGCTGAAAACAGCCGAATCATACATAGTGGTTGCCATTTTACGACCTTCCTGCCAGGGCAGATGCCCCGACGATGAAATACAAGAGGAGAAGGCGGTTTTTATACGCCGCGAGAGGGTGTCCAGTGGGAAGTGAACGGGAAAAGAATTAAGAATGCCTAAAACTCATCAAGCCGCTTTGCGCTGGCAAGCGTGATGTGCGAAGTGCTGCCCTCTTTTCCGCCAAGAACAGTGTTGACCTTTATCATGCCAGCACGCTCAAGCTTCTCTATCTTGCGCGCAAAAGTCTTGTAAGTGCCCTCACCGCCCTTGTCCTTGTAAAGCTTGAACAAATCCCCTGACTTGCCGCCGCCAGACTGCTTGATAATCTCAAAAGCCAGTTTGGTGTCATCAGCAAGGTCGGCTTCCTTTGAGACAGACATCTGGTCAAGCTTTGATATTGCCAGCCGAGCGTGTTCTGCTGTGATGCGGCGGACACTGGCAGCCTCGGCAGCAAGGCCTGCCTGGCGCATAAGGAACAAGCCGATACGGACATCCTGCGCCTGCGCAGCACGCTCAACCACAACCTCAAAAGCATCTGCTGTCCAGCAGCCAGGAATGAAAGCAGCAGACATGCGCTGCTTCAGAATGTCCCTTGTCTCATCAGGAGAATAAGACTTGAACTCAACAACATCAGGCAAAAGGCGCGAAGCAACACGGGGCTCAAGCCCGGCAAGCCACTCTTTATAGTTGGTTATGAGTATGACGCTGCGCTTGAAGACATCCTGCAGAATGCTGTAAAGAAAATCAAAATCGCCTGCCTTGTCAACCTCATCAAAACAAAACACAGCGGCTTTCTTGTTGCAAATGCCCCTGACAATACCCATCAGCTCATCCTGGCGCTTGTTCTGCGTGAAAGCATAACCGAGCTCATTGCAAATCTCAACAAGAATCTGGTAACTCGTGTTGCGCTGCCAGCAGTTGACATAAACCACCTGCACATCATCACTGCCAGTCTCAAGATCGCGAAAGATATGCTTGACTGCAACAGTCTTGCCTATGCCGGGCACACCATACACAAAGCAATTAGTGCCATTCCTACCCTGAAACAAAGGCCGTATGCCGGCGGCAATGGCAAACTGCTGCCCTTCCCTGAAAGGAAGAAGCTTAGGCACATAATCAGCATCAAGAGCATCCTCATTCTTGAACAGCGTCTCGCCACCAGCCAGCATATCCTTCATAACACCCATACTGCATACGCCATCCTTGCGCTATAAATACATTATTGTAAAGCAGGCGTGGCACTACTGCCATTGCCAAGACGGCAAACATAAACAAAAGCAGGAGGCAAGTTCAGAAGCACAAAGCTCTTTTCCACCTGAAAACGCTCCTTGAGCGCCTTATAACTGACAAGCGAATACTGAAACTGGATGTATGCGCCTTCGGCTGAAAGCGAGCCCTCAACAGCATCAAGAATCTGCATTCCCACATCCCTTGGAAGCGAAGCAAGAGGCAGGCCGCTCACAATGTAATCTGCCTTGCGGCCACAAAGACGATCAGGCAACCGCTCGGCGCGGTCATTAATTATCTCAATCCGATTGTCGCGCACATCATACAAAGTCGCGCAAAGGACCTTGTTGACCTCAAAACAGAACAGCTCTGCATCACCACGCATCCTTTTCAGCAATTCACGGGTCAGGCAGCCAGTGCCAGAACCAAGCTCAACAATAAGCCCGGCTTTGCTGAAATCTATGGGCGAAAGCATGCGATCGACGAGAAAGCGCGAACTTGGCGTGACACTGCCTGTTGTGCGGAAGTCCCTCACTGCCTCAACAAGAAAATACAGGCGGTCAGTCAGCGAAGTCATAGCAAAGTCATACCCTCCAAAAACCGGATTCAGATCCTCCTCAACCGAATTCCGCACAAAGGACAGAAACGGCTTGCAGGATGAATTATGCCACGGCAGGAAGGACAGGCATAATGGCTCTGCCGCAAGACAGGAGGAACAGCCACGCGGTGCCTTGGATGCGCAGGAGACTTCACAAAAGCAGGCCTGGGA
>NZ_JABXWD010000499.1 GCF_019173545.1 Candidatus Magnetobacterium casense
AACCGGCAACGTTGCAGGTGCGTTGCTGCAACAGCCGCTCTCCATACCGGCCCCTGTTGTTGATATGACCATCGGCGGACATTGTCGTATCAACACACCTGGCATATCGGCAGATGCAACAGGCTTAACCGGCAACACGGCATCGCTCAATTGGCGACTATCTCCGCTGGAGACATCTAACACAGCATCACACTCGTCATCGTATCAAGGGGATATGACGCTTGGCCTGACAACGGCCTCCGGTGTTGTGCTGCCTGGAGCAACGGCAACGGCAACGTTGCAGACATCGGCGTTGCTTGCATCAGGTTGGGGGCTTGTTGGAAGCGTAGCAATAGGTGATGTTGGCATTCCTCTGTTGACGGACAACACGTTTGCTTACGGCAACATCTACGGCAACGGTGCAATTGTCATGCCCGTAGCGGATGTTGTTGCTGCGGATGGTTGGGCCGGAATGCTACAGCTTCCGTCAATAGGTCTGCATGTAGCAGGCAACACAGGCAATGCGGCCAACGCTGATTTGAGACTTCCGGTGTTGTACACGACAGGGGTTATATATGCAGTTGTAGCCTATGAGGGCAACACAACGTTGCTGTTGCCGATTGTGGACGCCCACGGCATGAGGGCCTACGTATGACAACGCATGTGATGAATTGCCGCAACGGTGCGCTTACGAATTATGATGCCTACGACTTTAATAGCTATGTTGACGCAGGCAACGGCGTTGTTCTTGCCGCCGGCATGGACGGAATCTACGAGCTATCCGGCGACGATGACAACGGACAGGCGATTGACGCACATATCCGCACCGGCAACCACGACTTTGACTCAAGCGCCATCAAGACTATCATTGACGCATACATCGGCGTTGTGGGCAATGGTGAGTTCGTGTTGTCAGTGATTACAGACAACAACGTCACAACCGTATACAGCGTTAATAGCCTTGCAATCCAGGGCCACACCGTCAAGGTCAATCTCGGCAAAGGCGCCAGGGGGCGGTACTGGACGATAGAGTTTGCAAACCTTAACGGCAGCGACTTCGAGCTTGATAGCATGGAGTTCAACGTTCAGATAATGACACGGAGGGCATATGCCTCTCTTGGGTGATTCAAACAAACCGCTGAAGATACAAATCACGGGGCCTGAGTGTGCTCCGTATGTCCCTTTCTGCAAGTCAAAGTTGTGGCAGTTAAAACAGCGGATGCTCAAAGAGGGGCTTACATTTGCGCAAAATCGGATTGAGTCCACCGACGGCACGTCTATATATCTCCAAAGCACGCCAAAATACGACATGATCCGCATTATGGGCAAGGGTGGAATCGCTATATTTCTTATCTATATCAGACACAAGGACGACCCGCTTGCCGGGATGCAGTACATTGCAGGCAAGCCTGAGTCAGACTATCGGGTCTTGTCCTATCGCTTCAATGAGGAGACGCAAAACCTTGAACCTTATAGCCTCACTCCGACATTGACGGTCAGAGACAGCGGCCAGAATCTTGTTGTGCAGAGCGGTGGCGGGGAAGGGCTTTGCACCCTGGCAAATGACTACACGTACAACGCATATATCAGTCTGAATTCCGAGTTAAAGCCTACGCAATGGGGTGTCGTTGAACACATATTCGATGGCAACAGGGTTATCGGGTCAGACATGGCATACGACCTGACAGGGAAGAAGTTTAACTATGCCTTTGGCGGCAGGAAGAAATACACATTAAATGCAGACAACGAAGTCGATAACCTGAATTTCCGATTCAGAGAGAAAATATTATACACAGGGCCATACTATTACGCATTAAATCCTTTTGTGATCCCTTCAGGTACATTTAGTCATTGGTGGATAGAGACAAAGCCGGTACATAAGGATATCGACGGCAATTACGTTGCCAGTGATTACGTCATGTCTCACGACATCGGCAACGATGCCCTTACCGGTACGGCGATGAAAGCAGGATATATGTGGAGAAAACAATACCCGATAGCTGTCATCAGTCCGACAAAAGCCTTAATTCGCACTATAGTTAATTCAGTGATAAGCGATGGGTCAAAGAAGAAGAACGTTACCGTAAATATCAAGTCAAGATATTATGGTGCATTTGACGGTGGTTACTTAAACGTTGAGCGTAACGGGGTCTTTGGATACTTTTATCAGGAGTCAGTTGCAAATATCAAAGAGGAGTTGTCTTTAGGAGGCGATATCCTTGAGTCTTTTAGCT
>NZ_JABXWD010000005.1 GCF_019173545.1 Candidatus Magnetobacterium casense
TGACACAGATGGGCGCAAAATGCCATTTCTTGTCATTCCCGTGAAAACGGGAATCCATTTTCAAAAACCGCATAAAAAGCCAGTTAATAAAAAAGTGCAAAAGTATAGTATTTATTCTCTTTTGTATATCGATGACTTGGAAATATTTGAATAGAGAGTCGTTGTTACTTTTTGCATTTTTCATTAAGTCAACAGCATTAGGGGCGAGGCGCAATCTTGTCGCAGCGGGGGGCGAGCCGCCCCTGGCTCAATTGTCGCACCCGCCCCGGCCACAAAGAAGTCCCCCTTTTATGCCGGGGGTCGCTGACCCCTTGACTCCATTATTTTGTCAGTCAAATATCATGCCTGAAAAAACCTGCGTCATTTCAGTATATATAGCTTTCATCTGCCGAAAAACAGAGTAATCTTCTGTCCATGTTGTTATAGTTACTTATGCTCTTCTGCTTATTGCAAATGAGCGTAGAGGCGTGTTAATATACAGTCAAGAGTAGGTAAAGATGATGAACAGGATAAAGGAGTAGACAATGGAAGACACTGATATAATGAAAGCCGGCGATAATGGTTACGTACGTACAAGCGAGTTCGATGAACTCAAGGAAATGGTTGCGACGGTACTCTTTGAACTTAGGAGATTCGGTGATAAGCTGGACAGGGTGGCAACGGATGTAGAGATACTGAAGACGGATGTGGGTGAGTTGAAGTCTGATGTGGGTGAATTGAAGTCTGATGTAATCTTGATTAGACGAGACGTTGCCGGTCTGTCAAGGAGTGTAAGCTATGCCCTCGAAAATGAGGCATATAGGGAATTACCCAAGTTTCTGAGGACCAAATACGGGATCGAGATGTTGGCTCGCCTTATCAGGGTCGAGCTCAAAAAAGATTGCGAGGTAAATATACTCGGCGAGGGCACAAGGCATGGTAAACCTGTGTTAATCGTTGGAGAGGCTAAACTCAGACTTCAGGGATATTACACCACCGGTATATCGGCCAACCTGCAAATGGTCGATGTATTTGACCAACTGGAAAGAAATGTAGAGGCAGTGCGTCTCCAATGCAACCACGTCGGGATAGGCGCCGATGGGAGCGACAAAGAAATCGTGCGCATACTGATAACCCACTTCGCCACAGCAGACTTCCTGGAGGAAGCGTCAAAGAGGGGTGTCATAGTCGTACAGAGCTTTGAGTGGCAGACGGGTTAATACAGGTGATAGTCAAGGGGTTGTGTTGTCTTTTTAAACCGTCATCTTACACTTTTGCGTAACATAGATTAATAAATATATTAAGGAGCGGGTGCAATGGAAATAGTAACTCCATTTAGTCAGCAAGACCAATGCCTCAGACGTGGGCAGTGTTGCAGGATGGGCAGTGCAACGCTGCACGTGGCCGACGCTGAACTGATCATCGATTCAACGGTCAAGTACAGTGACCTCTTTACCATCAGGGAGGGGGAACTGGTCTACAATAACCTTGATGACGAGTTCATTACAATCGATTACGAGCTTATAAAGATAAACGAAAAAGAGGGGTCTCGCACCTGTTCATTTTTCGTAGAGGACGGAAGCGTCTGCACTATCTACGAGCATCGTCCTGCGCAATGCAAGGCATACGAGTGCTGGAACACCGAGGGCTTTGCCAACACCTTCAACGAGGAAAAGCTCACGCGTGAGCACCTCATGGCCGGTAACAACTCCCTGATCGACATAATCAGAACCCACGAGGACCGTTGCTCCTATGCCAAACTGGCAGAATTGGTTGGTATGATCCGCGATGGCAAGGACGTTGTAGCAGAGGTCTTTGAGGCCATGAGTTATGATGATACACTCAGAGCACTCATGAGGGAGAAGTTGGGCATTGATGCCAGTTACATGCCCCTGATGCTTGGGCGTCCGCTGGTGGATACAATTATCATGTTTGGCTACAAGGTCGAAAAAGACCAGGACGGAAACAACTGCCTGATGGTACTGTAGGGCACAGATAGCCGGTATTGCGTGTTTACAAAGAGATGAAAGATTGGTTGGTTCTGCCAGTCGTATGCTTTACAGTATAAGGATGAGGGCACAGGCCAACCAGCTTCACATATCAGGCGCCGAGGATATCTGTAGCGAAGATGCCCTCCACCAGCAGGCCGCCGACTTGGTCATGCGCGCACTAAAACACTCACGTGGCAAGCCGGATGGCATCACAATCAACGTAGACCGCCTCGAAGTCCCTCCACGTATGATATCGTCGCTGCCGGTTGTTACCTGCGTGGTGGAGGACGCAGACCAGGCACAGTACACACTGCGGAGATTGCTCCAGGCCACAGGGCTTGCCGATGGTACCATCACACAGGCCCTGCACCTGATACGCTGCAACGAGCCTGTACCTGGTGCACGTGTCCTTGATGCACGGAGCGGGCGACCCCTGGAGCCTGACCCTCACAAGGGGATACGTGTATCACGCCTGGGTATCACCCAGCAGGCCAGGGAGCAACTTCTCGCATATCTGCACGCTGACGACAATATATCAGGACTGTGGCCAAGGGTTATAGAGGCGGTTGTGCTGGCCTCAAAGGTTGTCTCTGACAGGGCGGTCGTGGCGGAGCTGTGTATCCCGGACAATCCCGACTATACGACGGGTTATGTTGCCTCGGAGAGGCTTGGGTATGTGCGCATTGCCCACATCAAGCACATGGGAGACAACGTCGGGGGCAGGGTGTTTTTCGTCAGACCGGAGTTGGCTGTGGATGAAGGGCTGTTAAGGGATTTTGTCCATTACATGGAGAGAATGCCCGTAATGGTGGACTCTATCTCCGCATATGGAGGCATAAGGAGATTGGATGAGATTGTCGGCGCTGCTTAGTCATAAGGATCAAGCATTGCGCAGACACTCATGCCCCTACTTTATGCCAACGATGGTGATACCTGCAGCGGTGGCATCCTTGACCATGTTCACCTTGTCAAGCATGAGGGAGTGTTCGGCCTCAAGGGCGAGGACTCGTGCCTTGGCCTCTATCATAGTTCTGATGGTTTGCATACCTGCAGCGGGGTAGTCAAATCGCTTATCCTGAGCCGGTTTGCTGACCTTTATAACCACCGCACCATCCCCGGCCAATGTCCCTGCCCTGAGTATGGCGCTGTCGGTACCCTCGATTGCCTCTACGGCAATAACCGCAGCATCCTTGACAATTACGGTCTGGCCGATGTCAAGCCTTCCTATCTCCTTGGCGATCTGAAAGCCAAATTCTATGTCTTTTTCCTCCTGCTTTGAGGGACCTTTCTTGGTCAATACGCCGTGGGGGGTTATAAGGTTTGTCGTGAAATCGGTCACGTTGCGCATATTGATTCCCTCTTTGACGAACTCCTCGGTCACGGCAAGGAGAATGGAGTCATCGCTTTTGTCCTTGAGCTTCATCATCAACCCGACGGTCTTGAGGTCAGGGATGATCTTGCTCTTATAGACGAGGGTCTTGGGCACCTTGCCTCCCATGACGGCCTCTGTCACATTGGCCTTTTTAAATGCCCCTATGATCGAGCCCAACTTGCCCACGCTTATTGCCATGAAGTCATCAACGTGGTCCTTGAGGGCCTCATCGCACAGTGGTGCAAGGCCGATGGCAAAAACCCGGAAGCCCTGCTGATGCGCCTCCCTGGCAATGGCCACAGGCAATTCGCCCTGACCCGCTATCAGGCCCAGTGTCTTGGTTATGTTTGCCGACATACGCCCCTCTTGTTTTTGGATATAAAGTCGAGCAACATTTTTATTTCCGCTGTCATTTCCATTTCATCTTCCAGTTTTTTGAGTGCCTCTGTCAGCGTTAGTTTATCGCGGAACAGTATCTTGTAGGCATCCTTCAGACGCTGTATCGTGTCATCGGAGAAGCCGTTTCTCTTGAGGCCTATGAGGTTGAGTCCAAAGAGCCTTGCCCTCGGTCCTGAGGCTATGGTAAAGGGCGGAACGTCTTGTCCCACGCCGCTGAAACCACCAACCATAGCATATGCCCCTATCCTTGTAAACTGGTGTATGGCCACCACGCCGCCGATTACGGCATTGTCCTGGATTTCGACGTGTCCGGCCAAGGTAGCCGCATTGGCCATCACGATGTTGTTTCCCAACTTACAGTCGTGTGCCACATGCACGTAGGCCATAATAAAGTTGCCGTTTCCTACTTCGGTGACGCCATCGCCGTGGATTGACGCCCTGTGGATTGTTGCATACTCTCTGATGATGTTGTCATTACCGATCCGGACAGCGGTTTGTCTGCCGTCGTATTTCATGTCCTGCGGTGGAAAGCCGATACTTGTAAAGGGGTGTACGGTGCAGTTGTAGCCGAGTTCCAAGGTTCCTTCGAGTATAACGTTGGAGAGCAATCTGGTGCCTTTGGCGATCTTGCAGCCGCTGCCAATTATGCAGTATGGACCTATTTCAGTATCTTCGTCGATTTCCACATCATCGGCAATGATGGCCGTTGGATGAATTTTTGGTTGCATTTTATGTTACTCCCGCTGTGCGACCATAGCGGTAAATTCGGCTTCGGATGCAACGGCCTCTTCCACCATGGCCTTGCCTGTAAATCTCCACACGTTACCCCGCTTGTGCGCAACCTTTATGTCAAGTATCAACTGATCACCGGGGACAACTGGTCTTCTGAATTTGGCCTTTTCTATGCTCATGAAATAGACGGTGTTACCCTTCATGCCGGACTGAAATGCCAGGATGCCGGACAGTTGCGCCAATGCCTCCACTATGAGCACCCCCGGCATAACGGGGTTGTCAGGGAAATGGCCCTGGAAGAAGGGTTCATTTATCGTTACGTTTTTTATGCCTCGGGCGCTCTCTCCATTTACTATTTCTATGACACGGTCTACCATCAGGAAAGGATATCTGTGAGGCAGCGTGGTTTTTATGCCTAATATATCTATCATTGTTTAGTCCTCCTTGCCAACAATAGTTTGTTTTTCGAGTTTATGCAATCTTTCGTGAATTTCGGGCAGTCGTTTAAACAACGCATAAGAACGTTTAAATTGCATATGCGGCATGGCAGGGGAGCCCATATAGGCACCTTTATTGACCTGCCCCATCACACCGGCCTGGGCGCCAATCTGTGTTCCTGATTCAATGGTTGTATGGTCTGCCACCCCTACCTGTCCGGCAAGCACCACGTAGTCACCGAGTCGGCTGCTACCGGCTATACCGGTCTGGGCTATAATCAGACTGTGTTTTCCTATTGTAACGTTGTGTGCTATCTGCACCATGTTGTCAATTTTTGTGCCGGCGCCAATCAGTGTAACACCGCTGGTTGCCCGGTCTATGGTGGTATTGGCACCGATTTCGACATCGTCTTCCACCACGACCCTTCCTACCTGTGGGACCTTAAAGTGTCTTTCGCCATCAAGTTCGTATCCGAAGCCATCAGAGCCTATCACCGCCCCGGGCTGGATTATTACCCGATCTCCTATGCGGCAGTCTTTACCGATGGTCACGTTTGGGTATATTGTGCAATCGCGGCCAATTTCGGCATTGTTGCCGACGTACACACCCGGGTAGAGCGTTGTACAATCCCCTATTGTTGCACCATCGCCAACATAGACACCGGGGTAGACCGTAACATTGGTCGATATGCGCACGTTGTCGGCTACATAGGCGCCTTTCATTATCCCCTTAGGGGTGAAGGGTTTGACGTAAAACAGCGCCAGGAGTTTGGCAAATGCCAGCGACGGCCTGTCAACAATCACCTGTGCTTTATCGACTCCCGCCAGTTCCTTCTTTACAAGCACGGCGGTGGCACCACAGGCCAGGAGTTCATCCAGTGGTGTATTGCCTTTGTATAGCGTTATGTATCCTTCCGTTGCCTCTGCTATGCCTGCAACTCCGGTGATCTCTCTCCGGGCATCATCAGCATCTCCGGCATCCCTGCCCCCGCCCCTGAGTCTGCCGCCAAGGAAACTGGTTATCTCTGCTAAGTTCATCTTGCTCGTTGCTTATTCCTGTGTACTTGGTACATCACAATATCTCTGAATAAAAAAACCTCCCGTAAGATTGTTTTCTTATTTACGTTGAGCTACTTTTTCTTACCCAAGTCGTTGTACTTTTTGATGACCTTATCTGTGACATCGACTCCTTCGCTGGAATAAAGCAGGACGTTGTTATCCATTATGGCTGCATATCCTTCCTCTTTTCCGACGGCGGCGATGACGTCCTTGATGTCCTTAAAGACATCTTTGGTGAGTTCACCTTCTTTTTTTCTTATATCTTCCTGGGCGTCGGAGGCCATGCGTTTGAGGTCTCGCATCATGGACTGGAGTTCATCCTGTTTCTTTTTCTTGGCGTCTTCGGAGAGGGCGGTTCCTTTTTTTTCTATTTCATCTTTGAGTTTTTCTATGGCCTTTTCCTTTTCGTCTATTTTGGCCTGATGTGATTTAATGAAGGTTTCGAGGCTTGTTTTTGCCTTTTTGCCTGGTTCGGAATCACTTAGTATCTTTTGCAGGTCCACCGAGCCGATCTTTGCCCCCTGCTGTGCCATTACTGTGCCATTGAAAAACACCAACATCACTACCGCAATCAAAGCGGTTAAAACCCTGTTCATATATCCTCCTGATTGTTTTTATTGAGACTCATGCTATTAAAAAGCTGCATATTTGTTTAAAAGAAGCTGCCGAAGGAGAACTCAACTCTCCCGCTGGATTCGCCTGGTTTTTGGTGTAAGTTGTGGCCATACTCTATGCGGATAGGACCAAATGGTGATATCCACCTGAATCCTCCCCCGGATGTGTACCTAAACTCAGAAAGTTCTATTCCGCTTTCAAAGGACGATCCGGCATCAAAGAACACCACACCCTTGAGCTTTATCTCAGAGACGATGGGGAAGATAAATTCCCCGTTAAAGATCAACTGGCTGGTACCGCCTATAAACGTATCTTCTTCGTCTACGGGGCCAGCCTCGCCAAAGGCAAGCCCTCTGATTGTGCTTATACCGCCAACGTAAAACCTCTCATAGATAGGCAGTTTTTTGCCATAAACTCCGGAGCCATACCCATACCTGCCACGAAAAGACAGCGTGGTTGGGCCAAAGAACGGGAAGAACCACAGGGAGTCCACACCGGAACGTAAAAACGCATTTGACCCGCCCAGACCGGCAAACGTTACGTAGACGGAATTACGGGAACCCTCCGTGGGGTCGTTGTAGTTATCGCGAGTGTCCCTGGTCAGGGTTGGCGTTATGCTGCTTGTTGTTGCCTTACCTGTCTGCTCTCTGACTATCTTGGGGGCATCATCATCGACATCAAAGACGTTGACGTCCTCAAACCTGTACATGACACCAAGGTCGTAGTACTCTGCAAACCTCTTGCCGATGCCAAGGGCTGTACCGGAGGCCCTCCTGCTGTACTTTATATACTCGCGCTCAAGCCTGTATACGCTTGCGGCTGCGCTTATGGGTTTGTCAAACAGCCACGGCTCCTTATAAGTTATCTCATACAATGAGGATACGCCGCCAAGTTCGGCGCTTACCTTGATGTATTGACCGGAGCCAAAGACATTGGCCTGCGTCAGTTGCACCATTCCGATCAGTCTGTCAATAGAGCTGTATCCGCCGCCAAAGCTGACAAACGCCGTGGACTTCTCCTTGACCTTTACATCTATGTCTACGATATCCGTGTCGGGTTGCGGACGGGGGATAAACTCCACGGATTCAAAGAAATCAAGGTTGTTTACGTTCTGGTAGCTCCTCTTGAGTTTCTTGCTGTTAAAGATTTCTCCCTCATCGAGGGTCACCTCACGTCTGAGCACCTTGTCTCTGGTCTTTGTGTTGCCAAATGCCTCGATCCTGCCTATCTTGTATATCTTGCCTTCCTCTACCTTGAGGTATACGCTGACCGTTTTGGTGGCATCATCGGGCACCACCTCCGGCGTTATTGTCACGGTTGCGTAGCCACGCTCGGAGTAGTATCCCGACACCGCCGTGATGTTATTGGAGAGGGTCTTTTTACTGAACACCTCGCCTGATTTTATGGTTACCAGCTTCTTTATCTCCGTATCGGCAAAGGCATGGTAGCCGTCTATCTCTACCTTTGAGACGTTGTACTTGTCGCCCTCCTCTATATCAAAGACTACCGTGATCCCGGGCCTTGCCTCATCCACGACCACGCGCGGCTCGCTCACCCTGACCTTGACGTAGCCGTTGTCGTGATAGAGGTCGCTTATGGCCTTGATGTCCTCCTCCAGCATATCCTTTTTTACGTACCCGGAACCCGTGAAAAACGAAAATATCCACCACGTGGACGTCTTTATTGCTTTCTTTATCTTGCCGTCGGAGAGGTTCTTATTGCCCGTAAACTGTAACGTCTTGATTTTTATCTTTTTCCATTCCTTGATCCTGAAGGTCAGGCTGACCTCGTCATCTTTGATGTAGCTCAGGATTGGAAATATTTCGCTCAGATAATAACCCTCGCCATCATAGAAGGTCTTTAGCTTTTCGACGTTGTCCTGGATCAGGGCAGTGTCTGCAATGGAGCCTTTGACAATGGTTATCTTTTCCTTGAGCTTGTCGTCCTTGAACTCTTTATTGCCGTCAAAGTTTATCCGAACGATAGTGGGTTTTTCCTTCACTATATATACGACCTTAAGGCCACCCTCATAGAACTCCGTTTCGACCTTCACGTCATCGAAGTAGCCCAGCTTGTAGATGGTCCGTATATCCTCATCGATCCTGTCTCGTGACAGGGGTTGATTTAATTTCTGAGAGAGTCTGGCCTTAACCGCCCCTTCTTCCATACGCTTTATGCCGACAATCTCAACTGCCTTCACCAGTGGCTCTGTGCCCTGAGCCGTATCCGGCGCCTTGGGCAACTCTTGTGCATAAAGATTACAGGTCGCAAAGGCCACCAACAGCAGCACAAACACTATTGCATCTCTTAACTCTTTCAATGACAATCACCCGACCCTTATAAGTTTTTTACACATTAATATAACCGTACAAAAACTATACAGTATTTCTTTTATCTATGTCAACACCCTAGGACAATCGCATTAGAGAATTTTATGGATTATGGATTATGGATTGTTGATAGGTTAGCTTGTGTTTAAAGATCAAGCCTACGCATTATGGGGTCAAGGGGACTGGTCCCCTTGCGGGGGGTTCTGAAGGGGGCCAGGTGCGACCTGGAGCGCCAAGAAGCGGAGCCGCCCCTTTCTTTGTTTTGTATTGCACACTCTCGAAACGCTCTGTACTACGCTAGCCTTGTGTCATGGACATGCCGGCAAATGGTGCGGTTACGGTGACGACAAACGTGAAATCGTTGACGTAGACGACCACCTCCCCGCCGGATGTGGTGCCGTTGCCATAAAAGACAATTGGCCGGTTCAGGGTTGCAAAGGCCGTGGGGATGGGGGTTTTCTCATTGTTTACGACCATCACGCCATCAACCGTCCGCACGTAACTGTCAAACCCCGTCGCAAAGCTCTCCCGTTGCACCCTGAGCATCAATACCAACACTTTTTCAGCCTCCAGCGAAGCCATATACCGCTGATACGTCCTGAGCGTCACGGGCAACGCCACGGAAAACAACATCGATATAATAAATATAACGATCAACAGCTCAATGATCGTCATACCTCCCTGATTGCGAAGTCTCATGGCTTAATATTGCCCACGCTCATCACTGTAGCGTGCGTATGAACTTTAATTGCGTTTAAGTTGATCTAATCCTGTTATCTAAAGATAATGGCTTTGACTTACGGATGACTCCCTTGTCATCGTCAAGGAATGTTATGCTTTCATAGTAATCCTCAAGGCGAATAAAAGTACCAATATTTTCAGCCCATTTTTTCAAATTCGAATTGCAAGTTTTTTCCCACGCCATGATTTCAATCCCCCAACCTTTCTTGTGCATTCTTTCCAAATCGGCATGAAAACCTACTCCATCATGAAAACCATGACCATCCCCTGTTAACATTACAACTATCCCCGGGGTTCCATTATAGTCAATAGTCTTCCTGAGCATATGGACCTGAAGAGCCTGATCCACTGCTTGCTCTTTATTTGACCCTGCACCTCTTTCAAGTAGCTCTATCGCTATTCCTTCTTGCTCCATTTTATTCCAGACGTGGCGCAATTCGGGAGGAACGCAACCAACTGCCACTGCATACTCTACCTCACGTCCGGCTTTTGCAAGTTCCACGATAGTACTAAACTGGAGCCTTAATTGATAATAGGCATTTTGTCCTTCATATTCAGATGCTACGGTCTTTCCGCTTATAAAAATATTGGAGTTATCCCAAAAAATGAAAACTTTCTTCATATTTTTTCCTCTGTCCGTATGATACTAAAATCCTTTTTTATTGATAACATACATTATGCTAACGGGATCATCAAGACTTTGTCAAGAGAGGTTTTTTGGGTATCTTCTTTATATTTCATGGTAGCACAAGAAAGAAAGGGGCGGTTTGTGGCAGGGGCGGGTGCGACCCGCTTCGGGAAAATCGTGCCCCACCCCCTCAGACCCCCTTCAGAACCCCCTGCAAGGGGACCAGTCCCCCCTTTATGCCGGGGGTCGCTGACCCCTTGACCCCTTCTTGCCTTACTGACGTGCTGCCCTTCCGTGAGGCAACAGGCGTTCTTTCGTATAAATTTCAGACGAGGCAATGCACTATAGACACAGATATAATTGTATGGTTACAATATACCCAAGGCACGTACAAGAAAACAAGGAGGCATACGGATGAAAAAACGGACTATTGCACAGGCGTTGTGCTTGGCCTATGTCTAAGGCTGCCATTGTGTATCGGCTCTTGCTTGTTGCCCTCTTGCCGGTTGTGGGTCTGACCATATATGTAACCGGGCAGAGGTATGATCCGGGATTGATGAACTTCAAGTCTGCAGGGTCTTCGGTGGAGGGAGGTGCCATAAACTTTCCCCGTGAGGCGGGCGGGTTCCAGCTCAGAGGCCCGGTGCGCACCTTCAACAAGGACAACCTCTTCGAGTACGTGGATGGTCATGCCGAGTACCTCATCAACAACGGCTTTGTCGCCCTGTACGTGGCCGAGTACGTGGCAGCCGGGGTTGCGGAGGGACACTCCCCCGATGTGGTGGTTGACGTCTACGTGATGGGTAAACCCGAACACGCCTTCGGGGTACTAATGGACAGCGCCCCCTCCGACAACAATGAGGTACAGGTCGGTCTGATGGGGTATAAGACCGAAAATGGGGTGAGCTTCTTTGCCGGCTCCTACTACGTCCACGTCACAACATTTAAGGAACACTCAGAGGTCGTAAGCCTTGCCGGGGCCATACACAGTGCCCTCGGTGTAAGGGCCGGGACGTTTTCGCTGTTTGACAGGCTGCCCGATATCGGGAAGGTCGTTTCAACCCGCTATTTTAAGGAAAACTACCGAGGACTAGACTTCATCCACAATGTCATAGAGCGTCGGTATGAAATAGACGGCAAGGAGGTCCAGGTAGCCCTGGTTACCGGCGGGAAGGATGTTGTTGACAGTCTTGTTTCAGCCTTTATGACATACTTTGAAAAATCCGGCGTCACATATGCCAAGTCAGAAGTCACCGGAGTAATCCGTTACAAGGTAGCGGACAAGTACGAGGGCGATTGGTTCTTGATCCCCTCCGGCGATGTCCTGTTTGGGGTATACGGAGCCGTCAGCGACGAACTCGCAGACAAGGTTGTCGCAAAGACGGGAAAGCCATAATCAAATTTTTTATGTTATGATAAACATATGGATATAGCAAATTTCGATTGGATTAAATACAGAGTATGCGGCATTTTTACGGGGTCAAGGGGACTGGTCCCCTTGCGGGGGGTTCTGAAGGGGGCCAGGTGCGACCTGGAGCGCCAAGAAGCGGAGCCGCCCCTTTCTTTCTTGTATTGCACACAATCGAAACGCTCTATATATCGGGATGTCCTTACGTAAGCTGAGTGATACTCAACGATTGCCCCTTGCATGGAAGATACGGCAATGAAGGTGCTGTTGATAAAGCCTCCGTATACGAGGCTGAAGGGGGTTGGACAGGCTCCGTACTTTCCGCTTGGACTGGGCTATGTCTCTGCCGTGCTGAATCAGGATGGTTTTAACGCCTGTATATATCACGCCGAAACCCCGCACCCTGGAGAAAATACCGCCCTTACGGATGCCGATATTGGTTTTGATTTCAGGTCCCGGAGCTATCGCAGGTATCGTCAGAGTCTCGGAGACGATGACCACTACATCTGGCAAGAGGTCACACGGACTCTGGAGGGATTTCAGCCGGATGTTGTGGGGATATCCGTGCTCTCTGTGGAGGCTGCCTCGGCATTTAAGTTAAGCCGGCTCGTAAAGGGCTACAGCAGGCAGTGTGCGGTGGTGTGGGGCGGTGTGCATCCGAGTTTCCTGCCCGATGACTGCCTGAAAAATCCCGAGGTTGACTTCGCAGTACGGGGTGAGGGGGAGTATGTGATGCTTGAGTTGTGTCGGTTACTCCGTCGGGGTGCGGCCACACCTGCGGCATTGTCTGAGATAGGCGGGCTGTCTTTTAAGGACAATGGTCGTGTAATTCATAATCCCGCCTCTGCGGCTTCAGCAAACCTCGATGCCCTCCCGTTTCCGGACCGCCACAACGTCCTCTACCGGCAGACCATCGATTTTAAGTCGCTGGGCAGCATGATCGTCTCACGCGGATGTCCGTTTCGCTGTACGTTCTGTTCATCCAGGAACTTCTGGGACAAGAAGGTTCGTCTGCGTAGCCCTGAAAACGTCATCAGCGAAATCGCCTTCCTGCAAAACACCTATGGAACACGCCACATTATGTTCTGGGATGACTCCTTCACAATAAACCGTAAGGTCATAGAGAGGTACTGTCGAAGCATCATAGACAGTGGCCTGAAGATAAGCTGGAAGACCGCCACGCGCGCAGACCTCATCGACGAAGAACTCCTTGACCTGATGCAAAGGGCCGGATGTGTCAAACTGGAAATAGGCGTGGAAAGCGGCAGCGAACGGATCAAAAGGATGATCAACAAGGATGTCAGTAACAGTGATATCCTGCGGGCATTTGCCCTGTTGCGTAAAAAGGGCATTGGTTCAGGGGCATTCTTTATGGCCGGCTTTCCGGAGGAGACCCTCGGTGACCTGCAGGAGACTTTTGACTTTATGCGCCAATTGAATGCCGACGAGCTGGCCTTTAACATCTTTGACCCCATGCCCGGAAGCAGTGAGTACGACAAGTGCATTGAGTTGGGGCTTATCTCCGGCACCCCAGACTGGAACGATTTTCCGCTGTGGCCTGATGCCTATTTCGTCAAAGACATAGACCGGCAGCAGTTTGATCAACGGGTTGAAGAGATCGCCAGGTGGCTGTATGCCTACAACAACAGTCTGACCGTGCGCCTCAGAAGAAGCAGGCAACAACTCCTGTTTTTGCTCAAAAACGACCCGGCTATGCTCTTAAAAAAGACTTTCGGATACCTTATACGCAGACTCAAAGTACATCGCACAAAGACTAACACGCCTTGAGAACCTTTTCAGCAGAAAACACATCAAATTGAGAGACTCATTTAAAAAAAGCATGGTAAAAGGTTTCGCAGGAACCAAGTGCGACCTGGAGCGAAAAAGAAGGGGTCAAGGGGACTGGTCCCCTTGCAGGGGGGTCTGAGGGGGGGCAGAGCCGCCCCCTTCTTTCTTTTGCTACCATGAAATATAAAAAGGATACACGGGCATCACGTTAATCTTAAGGTCTTATTGTGTCCCACTCCTGTGCCGTCATCGATCTTGAACTGGGATACTACCTCCTGTAATTCAGAGGACAACCGTGACAGACTACTTGAGGACTGAGCTATCTGTTGTGAGCTTTCCATCGTCTCTCTTGATACATTTGCCACCGTTTCTATATCGGAAGTTATCGTCTCTGATACGGTTGACATCTCTTCGGTGGCTGACGCTATCTGCTGAACCATTAATTGCAATGAGTTAATGCTGTTGACTATTTCATGCAGTGATTCACCGGCTTGTGTGGAAAGCTCCACGCCCACTTCAACCATGTTGGTAGCGCCACTCATTGACGTCACGGCCTTTTCGGTTTCTTGCTGAATGGCCGTTATCATTCTGCCAATCTCCGTTGTTGCACTTGAGGTTCTCTCTGCCAGCTTTCTCACCTCATCGGCCACCACGGCAAACCCCCGGCCCTGTTCCCCGGCACGTGCAGCTTCTATGGCAGCGTTTAAGGCAAGCAGGTTTGTCTGATCTGCTATGTCTTTGATAACGCTTATGATGTCTCCTATTTGCTTTGAACGATCCCCGAGGGAAGATATCAATTGAGCGGATGCACTGACAGTATCGGCTATTGATTTTACCTCATCTATTGACTTTCTGACTATTTTTTCACCATTTTGTGCCAACTTAAGCGTATCATTTGCCGAGGTCGAAATTTCGGATGCGTTTTTTGCCACATCCATGACAGTCTGTGACATCTGTGTTGCCGATGTTGCTATCTGTGCTGCCTTGGATGACTGTTCAGAGACACCTTGCGACATCTGGTCGGCGTTTGAGCTTAGTTGTTGGCTGGCAGATGCCACACTGTTTGCCGATGACATGATGGTCTTCAGTATGGAATTCAGCGTTGCAACCGTCTTGCTCATGGCAGTCAGTAACTCCCCTGTTTCATCGTTGCTACCGGAATGTATCTCTACAGCAAGATTGCATGCCGCTATGTTATCCATCACGTGAACCCCCTTTTTCAGAGGTCCGGTGACACTGCTTATAATCAAAAACGACAATAAGAACGATAGCACTATACCGGCAACAATAACTGCTATTAATATTACCCTGCTTGTATTGTAGGTGCTTTGTGACTTGCCATACTCCTGCTTTGCTACATCTATCTGCAATTTAATTAAATCATTGAAATCCTTCTCTATCTCATCAAACAGATGTCGGTATTTTTCATCATACAGCTTCATTGCTTCATCATATTTACCTTCCTTGATCAGGTTTATCACCGGTGCCAAGCCTTCATTTCTATAGTTAGCCCTGTCCTGTTGCGTCTTTGCAACAAGCCTCTTTTCTTCATCGGTTAAGTAGGTAGAGGAATAATCCTTCCACTCCTTATTTATTGATTCTGAGGCCTCATCAATTTTTATATTTCTGCTTTGTATCTCATCGGGGGTAGGATTTATAAACATTTGAACAAGGTGTATCCTTATTCTCAAATTAGCCTTGGCTATTTTATCTAGTTGAACCAGTGGAATCGCTCTGTCTTCATATACAGTCTTTAGGCTATCATTACCTTGTTTTGCGGCATACAGACCTAAGTATCCTGTCAGCAACAATAATATTGCCATAAACGCCACCAATATCTTCAACCTTAACCCTATCTTCATGTTCTTCAGCATTGTCGCTCCTTAAATATGCTTATAAATTTATCGGCTCATTATCAGCCTGATGATATTACAACACACAGGTAAGCAGCATGTCAATGAGAAAAAGTGACAACAGTTACCATGTTTTTTCTACTGCACCAGCACGGTGGGGACAACGGACATGCCAACCCTTAAGATGTGTCCCTGCACCGGGGCCTTGTCCACGAGTATCTTTACGGGGACACGCTGAACAACCTTCACGTAATGGCCGGTGGCATTCTCAGGCGGAAAGAGCGAAAACACCGAGCCCGTCCCCGCCATGATACTGTCAACCTTGCCGCTAAAGACCTCCTGCGGATAGGCATCAACCTTGATCTCAACACGTTGTCCGGGCCTGATCCCGCTTAACTGTGTCTCCTTGAAGTTGGCCGTCACCCACACGTCCTCCAGCGTGACGATGGCCATAAGCGGCTGTCCGGCCTGTATCTGATTGCCCACCACCACAGACTTCTTGCTTATATAACCATCCACGGGGGCATAGACCGTTGTATAGGCCATGCTTAACTTGACCTGACTTAAGACGGCCTCCCTCTGTTTAATAAGCAACCTCTGTGTCTCTATGGCTGTTTCGGCCTGTCGTATGAGTGCCTGTTGGGTCTCAATGGCCTTTTCGCTGAGACTGCTCTGCCTCTGGGCAACCTCCATTTCAGCGGACTTGACCTCGTGTGCAGTAAGGGTTTTCTCATAACGTTCTCTGGGGATGGCCTCTTTTTGGTAGAGTCCCTCGGCACGTCTTATATCCCGTTCTGCCTGCTCAAGGCCGGCACGGTGGACAGCAACGGTGGCCTGCGCTGCCTTGAGACGCTCTTTTAACTCCAACAGTTGTCTCTTTGTCGTATCAACCCGCAATTGCACCTCCGCCAGCCTTGCCTGTTCGGCCTCATAGGCCGCCTGCGCCTCTCTCTCCTTTACGGCATAATCTGCGGTATCAAGCGCAACAAGAGGTTGACCCTGCTTAACCGCTTCGTTGTCTGCCACGAAGACTTCCCTCACGGTGCCGGCAACCTTTGAGGCAACCGTATGCATGGAGCCATCGACAAAGGCATCGTCGGTCTTAATGTGTGTAGCGTTGTAGGATTGGTACATGTACATGGTCACAGACCCTATCAGAACAAGAAGAAACAGCACGACAAACGCATTTCTCTTCTTGTGGGATTCCTTAACATTAGTGACTATATCGGCGTCATTTTTATCCATCTCTCTCTCTCCGGCTTTAGTGTCCATACTCTGAGGCAATGTCCATTGCCGTGGCGTACAGGAGGGTTGCATAGGCACGCTTGAGGTCAAACATCGCCCTGTAGTAGTTTGACTCGGTAAGTGCCAGCAGCGCAATGGCGTCAAGGACATCGGTGGCGCTGCCCTGTCCCTCCTCGTAGCGAACCCTGTTAATTCTGAGGTTTTCCTGTCCGTGTGCGATTGCCTCTCCGGTGACCTTGACCCGCTCAGAGGCAGTATGCGCATCAAGGTAGCCCTTCTGTACCTCAAGGCTGATATCATCTGTAAGTTTCCTGCGCTCCTCTGCCACCTGATCGGCCTTGTGTCTTACCCTGGAGACCTCGGCCTTTGTGGCGCCGCCATCGAGGATGTTTAACTCGGCCCCCAGGACAGCCGACCAGTTGCCCTCATGCACCTGGTAGCGGTTTTCGGTGTAGTTAAATCCGCCCCTGATGTAGAACCTCGGATAGTACGAAGCCGTCTTTGCGGTGGATTGCAGTTGGAGCATCTGTATTTGCCTGTCTGCCATCCTGAGTTCGCTCCGCTGACTGCGGGCGTGGCGTAGGTACACCTCAAGGGGTTGAAGGGGCGGTGGGGGGGGGGGGAGTCATCTATGAGCATTACGGCATCGTTGATGGCCCTGGTCAGGAAGTAGTTGAGCCTTGAGGCATTGAGGGTTCGGAGGTTTTTGAGGCTCAACAGGCGTTGTCTGGCATCGGCCAGTTTTACGTCTGCGGCGAGGGAGTCGTTGCGAGTGACCACGCCTGCGTTGTAGAGGCTTTGGGTGACGTCCCTGTGGGCAGTCAGTTGCTCAACCTCCCTGAGGGCAACGTATATGAGTCTGTCTGTCTCAAGCAGCTCAAAGCACACCAGCAGGTAGTTTAAGGCCACGACGTTTCTTGTCCTGTCAACGTCTATCATGGCCTTGTCGATGGCCGCCAATGACTCGTTATACCGTGACAGTCTGGCGCCAAAGTCGTAGATGGTCTGCTTGACGGTGATGCCGTAAAAGAAGGAGCTTTTGTTGGCGGTATTTACCGTGTTGTTGTTAAAGATGGCCCCCGGTTGGTAGTACAGCGAGGAGTGTCCAGCGGCGGCATCCACGGAAGGTCTCATGGCGGCTTGTGCTATGTCGGACTCCGAAGCCGCAATGCCGACGTTGTGTGAGGCGATGTTGATTATCCGCCCGCGTTCGGTGGCAATGGCAAGCCCCTCCGTGATGGTAAGCGTGTCCTTTGAGACGTCCGTCACCTCGATCTCCGCACCGTAGCATAGCATGGGAACCGCTACAAGAACGGTAACGAAAAGAAGAAGGAAGAAGAAAGAAGGGAGGCGGCTCCGCCCCTCCCTCAGACCCACCCCGCAAGGGGGCCAGCACCCTTGACCCCTTCTTATCTTATCCACCGTAATTTGTATATACACAATAATTCAATTGTATAACTGAACTATTAAAATAGTCTATACTTTAACGCAAAATTATTTGGGATGATATTTTTTTTATTTTAATGTTATACTATAACTATTGTGAAGTGCAAGAAGTGTCAAAGTAAGGTAGTGTTGGTTATAGGGTGTACGACGGCGTTTCTGAGTTGTACGAAGTGCCGCAAGAGGTTTAGTATCTCCGAGTACATAAACGAGATAGATGAAAAGACATGGGAGCTGATATCGAGCAGGAACAGCGACCGTGCATAGATTGCAAAGACAGCATGAAAGGAGTTTAATACAAGATGGCGGCTAGATCGCGACCAAAACGTAGCATTTCGGTATTGAAAAGAACAAGGCAGGCCAAAAAGCGGCAGTTGCGCAACAGGATGGTAAAGAGCAAGCTCCGGACGCTCACGCGGGGGCTTGAGGATGCCATAAAGGCCAACAACATGGAAAAGGCAAAGGAATTACTGGTGGAAGTGATCCGTGCCTATGACAAGGCCGCAACCAAGGGCGTCCTGCACGACAACACGGCCTCCAGAAAGATATCCCGTCTATCGACAAGACTACATGCCCTCCAGGGGAAGGCTGCATAGCAAAACCACGTGACGTAAGAAGGGGTCAAGGGGACTGGTCCCCTTGCAGGGGGGTCTGAGGGGGGGCGGAGCCGCCCCCTTTTGTTTTCTGTTTTTTCTTAGAAAGTTACGGTTTCTCTAACGACAGGATATTGAGGCCATCAGGCTTGACGCAGGCGGTCAGGGCGCTATTGATAACGTCCATGTACACAGATGACCTACCTTGGCAGGGCAAATTAAATGTGTATGTCGTTGTGATTGTAAAGTCGCTGGTGTTTACAGATACAAGGGATAGGGCGCCCGGGCTGCTGACATCTTTAGACACGTGAGTCACTAGTAGCTCCCTGGTTAATGGCGACAGGGTTGGAAGTTTTTCAATGGCAACAGGGAAGGGGAACGATAATAGCTCCGTCTTAACAAGTGTTGTCTGCTGGTCTTTGTTGTTAAAGGCGAGGATGGATATCTCCGGTTTATTTATACCTCTGATGTAAGCAATATAAGAGATGTCCTTGTCTTTGTCATAAAACAGCAGGGAGGCATACTGTATCTTGTTGTTAAATTCAGCGGGGTCACCATATGCAAACGATTTAAGCAAGGCGGGCTGAAACGTCTTACCGTCGATGTTTTTTACCAACCACAGGGCGTTGTTTTTAAACTCAGGTACCAGGATGTCAACAAGACCATCCTCGTTGACGTCATCAACGCTCAAGTACTTTGCGGCAAAGACCTCCGTCAACTGAGAACTTTTAAGGTCAAGCGTTGTCAGTTCGTAGTCCAACGACCCCCTGGACAGATACAGGTAGAGTTGTTGGTCAAAGATACCAACTGCGGCGATATCCGAAATGCCGTCGCTATTGAGGTCCGGGGTCTTGAGGTCAAACCCATATTTGGGGGCGGCAAGCTCGTGCGACGTGTCGTAGTCTTTACCGGAGCCGTCATTTATCAGAAAATGTATCTTGTCCTCGTATATATAGGCAAGGTCAGTAACCTTGTCACCGTTGAAGTCCCCGCTGCTTATGGAGGTACCCAGGAGGGAATTGATGTGGGTTGGTTCGTTAAGATTCAGTGCATTGCCCTGACCGAAGTATATATCCAGCCCCTTGTACTTTGTGAAAAACACCGCATCCTTTAAGCCATCTCCGTTGAGGTCTGCGGCTATTACGCTATAAGGGGTGCCACCGGCAGGGATAAACCTCGAGTTTACCTTCTTCTCTACCGCCTCCTCCTTGCAACCCGCAAAAACAACCAATAGCACCAGCATGACCACTATGCTTCCTGCCATCTTGCTCAGGCGTGTGTACAGACGATTACTCATTGGATTTGTCCTCCGGTTTATTCTTTAGCTCTTTTGCTGCCAGCTCTATGAATTGGGGGTTTACGTACAACTTGTACTTCTCTGCCAATCTCTTTAGGGTTTCGTTGTATTTTTTCTGAAGACTGTTGCGCTCCATATCTGCTATCACACGGCTTTTCACCTCTTCAAACCTATATATCTCAGGCTCATAAATGGAAGTAAGGCTGACAACAATGTAGCGGTCTTGCGCCTCGCTCATCTTTGTTTCGCCCTTTTTCATTTGCACAAATTCTTTCAGAGCCTTTACATATGGACCATCTTTAACCTTGCCCTCCCAATGAGACAGTTGAGTCAAGACAATCTTCAGATCGGGATACTTCGCCGTGAGTTCTTCCTTTAATCTTATGAAGGCCTCCGTGTCGAATTTAGAGTCAAAGCGGCTATAGACCTCTTGCGCCAAATCCTTGCACGTCTGTGTACAATCATTGTCCTTGACATCCTTTTTTTCAACGCTGAACATATACCCGCCGTATATCTTTGGCATGTTGTAAAGGTTCAGGTTGTTTACGTAGAACTCGGCGGCCTCTTGTTCGGTTACCTTTACAGGGATTAAAAACTTCGCCTTATATGCCCCCGCCAGAACTTCAACCCTTTTGTCCTCCGATACATCTTTGATGGCAGTCATATTAGCGGGTTCCTTATCCAGCCCTTCCTCAACCGCCTCTTTGCTAAACAGGATATCCGTTAGCATATCGTCCAGGACATTATTGATCTGCTGCCAGCGGTGCTGATCCTTGGCGCTTAGTTTTTGCTTAACCTGTCCCGTAAACTTTGACAGAGTGATAACAGTATCCCCTATCTTTGCCACTACAGGGTCATCCTCACCCCTTGCAGAATGTACGGTTAATACCATCATCAGGAGTATACACAAAAGACCCGCTACCCCTCTTGCCCATTTCAACTGCTTTGACATTATGTACAACCTCCGTTTGTTTTAGAGTTATCTATTTATATGTTATTGTCACAATATGGCTCCATATTGCGTTTATAAATACAACTATTGACTATACATCTGCAACCCGATACGGTCCTTGATAATTATCCTTCCGTTATGTTCGATTATCAGGCCCTCTTTCTTGAACTTGCTAAACGTCCTGATCGAGGTCTCCACGGTGGTACCGACCATATCTGCAATATCCTGTCTGGTGAGTCTGAGGTCTATGACAGAGCCTTCCTCGCCGCCAGGGGGCACCTTGTCTGCGGACTTGTCGGCCAGTTTCAGCAGCAAAGAGGCTATGCGCGACTCAACACACTCAAGCGCTATGCTCTTGAGCATTTCGTAAGAGTCCTTCATCCTGTCTCCGATGAGTGAGGCAAGCGACAACATCAGGGTGGGATAGCGGTCAAGGAGCTTGAGGAGGTCCTTGCGGGAGACCTTCAGGGCAGTTGTGGGGTCCATTGCCACGGCATTGGCCGGATATGGGAAATCCTTAAACACCGCAACGGCGCCAAAAAGCTCCTTTGTCTGGATAAGCTCCAGGATTATCTCCTTACCCTCGTTGGAGAGTTTTGTGATCTTTACCTTACCCTCGATAACAATATAAAGCCACTCTGACCTCTCACCCTCCGAAAACACCATCTCTCGCTTCTTATAAGAGACGTGCTGCAGGTACGGTACTATGTCCTTGATTTCGCCGTCGTTGAGCCCTTTAAAGAAACCAACTTCCTTTAAATCCATATCATTTGTCATCATAAATAAATGCCCTCAACATTTATTTTATATTGTCTGCACGTATTATAGCAACTTATTGGGGGTGCATAAAAAAGTGGTGGGCGCTTGGGGAAAAAAAGGGGGTTTTTCATTTCATGTAGCTGACATTCTGTACACCCTTATGATATATTTAGATATTTACACACTAAGGAGGCATCTGATGATAAAGCGACGTGACTTCTTAAAGTCAGGCGTGGCAGCGGCGGCCACGGTGGCGGCTATTACCGGTATGGAGGCATTGGCAGGGACCTCCGAACAGGGACAATCAACTATAAAACGTTATAACCAAATTGGCAAGACCAGCCTTAAAATGAGCGACATATCGTTTGGTACGGGTTCGTTGCCATCGGCGTCGATGGTACTGAGGGCGGTAGACCGGGGCATCAACTACTTTGACACGGCACCCGACTATGGACACGCCGAGGAACACATAGGAGAGGCTATGAAGAACCTCAAGCGAGACAAGGTTATTATCGCCTCCAAGTTCTGTAATCCGCTGGCCTACCCTGCACACCTGCCGGCGGGCAGCACAAAGGAGCAGTACGTCAAGGCAGTGGAGGAGAGCCTCAAACGTCTAAAGACCGATTACCTGGACATATGCTTTGTCCACGCCATTGGCGAGGTGAGCAAGGACGTGGAGGCAGAGAAGAAGCGCCTCCTGGATGATAACATGCTTTCGGCATTTGATTCCCTGAAGAAGGCCGGTAAGGTTCGCTACCTGGCTGCCTCTTCGCATGGCCCGACAAACATGGAAGACCTGCTCATGACCGCAGTTGTATCGGGGAAGTTCGACCTGATAATGCCGTCGTTTAACTTCCTGAAGTTCCCCAAGCTACCCGACATCATCAAGGAGGCCAAGGCCAGGGGCGTTGGGGTCGTGGCCATGAAGACCCTGGCGGGGGCCAAGGAGATGAACCTGGACTTTAAGACGGCTGACTTTGCGCAGTCCGCCTTTAAGTGGGTACTGAAACACCCCCAAGTAAACGGACTCGTTGTCACAATGAAGAACCTCTCCGACCTCGATAACTACATACCGGCATCCGGGCAGGACTTTACGGCAAGGGACCAAAATGTCCTGGACTCCTATGCGCGCCTCTATGGCCATTCCTACTGTCGCACCGGGTGCAGTCAGTGCGAGGACGCCTGCGCCAGAGGGGTTGAGATAGCCAGCACGCTCAGGTATCAGATGTACTTCGAGGACTACGGTATGGAAAAGCGGGCTATCGTGTCGTACTCGGCGTTAAGCGCAAAGGCCGATACGTGCCTCACATGCACAATGCCAACCTGCACGGGCGCCTGTCCCTACGGCTTGCCGGTTGCGCAGATGCTACAGACAGCCCACCAGAACCTGACACTCTATGCCTAGAATCAGAATTATCCATTCAGTATAAAAACTTACCCATAATTATAGCAGGTTTCGATTGGGTTAAATACAAAATACGTGGCATTTTTACGGGGTCAAGGGGACTGGTCCCCTTGCGGGGGGTTCTGAAGGGGGGCGGAGCCGCCCCTTTCTTTTCTTGTATCGCACGCAATCGAAACGCGCTATAACCATATACGAAAAGGAGTAAAGAAGGGAGGGCGTTGCCCCCTCCCTCTCAGTTTTCGATAAAGACCCTGTCGTGGATGGCTTTTAGCAGTGGGCCAAAGGTATCGTGATCGATGGCCGAAACTGCCACGGCGCCGTATCGTGCCAGGAGGTTTTCCACCACGTCGGGGGCAACCTTGTCGCACTTGTTAAGAACCAGCAACTGTGTTTTTTCTGCAAGCTCAAGTTCCGCGAGGATATTTCGTACCGAGTCCATGTGTTGTTCAAAGCGGGGATTTGATATGTCAACGACGTGGATGAGGACATCGGCATCCTCGAGTTCTTCGAGCGTGGCCTTAAAGGCCGCCATCAGGTCCGGGGGCAGGTCGCGTATAAAACCCACGGTGTCTGTGATAATGACGTCGCGCTCGTGCGGAAATCGCAGGCGTCTGCTGGCGGTATCCAGGGTGGCAAACATCTTGTCCTCGACAAACGTGGCACTCTTGGTCAGGTTGTTGAGCAGGGTTGACTTCCCGGCGTTGGTGTAGCCGATGATGGAGAGGATCGGCAGGGACATCTTCAGTCGCCTGCGTTTCCGCTGAAGCCTCGCCATTGCCAGCTTTTCAAGTTCACGCTCCAGGAGGTTTATCCTGTCCCTGACCCTCCTGCGGTCAATTTCGAGTTTCATCTCCCCCGGCCCTCTGCCACCTACACCCCCCATCAGGCGTGACATGGCCGTACCCTTGCCCGTGAGATGCGGCAACCTGTACTTGAGCTGCGCCAACTCAACCTGCACCTTGCCATCCCCGCTGTGCGCACGTCGGGCAAATATGTCCAGGATCAACTGTGAACGGTCTATTACCTTGAGCTCGGTGATATCGGTAACAGCCCTGCGCTGAGACGGCGACAGGTCCTGGTCAAATACCAACAGCGTTGCCCCCTTGCCAAGGGCATCGATAACAAGCTCCCTGACCTTACCGGTGCCTATGAGATAGCGCGGGTTTATCTCCTTTGCCCGCTGGATCACCTTATCCAACACCATCACGTTACACGAACCGGCCAGCTCCTCAAGCTCGTTGAGCGACTCC
>NZ_JABXWD010000050.1 GCF_019173545.1 Candidatus Magnetobacterium casense
AGCGTGAAAAGCAGAAGGAGTTGCGTGAGATTGCATAAAAAAACAGGCAAAAATGGTTAGCAAAATTGATACCATGCTGTTTGCCTGTTTTTCGAAAACTCGAGTATATATAGAGCCTACGCATAAACTAAGTTTTCAACTTTTGTTATCAAAATAACACCACGACATCTCTTAATATGTATCCTCTTTATATTGCATGGTAAAAGAAAGAAGGAGGGCGGCTCCGCCCCCTCCTCAGACCTCCCCTGCAAGGGGGCCAGCCCCCGTGACCCCATCTTACCATGCTTTTTAAGGAGGATACGCAAGAGATTTAGAAATATCTCTGGTAGCATTATTATTCGATAAACCATATGGAGACGGCGTTATACATACACATTCCGTTTTGTCTGAGGAAATGCGGCTACTGTGACTTCTACTCGATTGTCCTGGACACCGGCGTGGCAGGGCAGTACGTTGAGGCATTAAAGGTGGAGCTGCTCCTGAGACGGAGTGAGCTTGGCCCGCTGAGAAGTATCTTCATAGGGGGTGGTACGCCCACGGCCCTGGAGGGTGAATGCTTGGCAGGACTGGTGGCGTTTATCCGGGAACACTTTGAACTGACCACCGACGCCGAAATCACCACCGAGGCCAACCCCCTGACCATTGACCCGCAAAAGCTCGCCCTGCTAAAAGACGCTGGTATAAACCGCCTGAGTGTCGGTGTGCAGTCCTTTGACGACGCCATACTCAAGACGCTGGGCAGACTGCATGACGGTAACCAGGCCAGGAGGGCAATTGAGACCGTGGCCAAGGTCTTCAGCAACTACTCTGTAGACCTGATCTACGCCGTCCCCGGTCAGAGTACTGACAGTTGGCATTCGACGTTGGTTGAGACTGTAGCCTGTGCCCCCTCACACGTATCGGCCTACGAGTTGACGCTTGAACCCTCCGTGCCACTTGCCAGTGCAGGCTTGACCCTGCCCCCTGAGGATGTGGGCATTGAGATGTTTGACCTTACCGCCGGTTATCTCACCGCAAACGGATACATACACTACGAAATATCCAATTATGCCCGTCCCGGGTATCAATGCCTCCACAACCTCAACTACTGGCGTGCCGGTGGATACGTTGGCGTAGGGGCAGGGGCACACTCATACGCAGGTGGCAGGAGGTTTTCAAACATCGCCAGTGTCAACGATTACATCAGGGCCATCTCCGGCGGTACGTTGCCGGTTGAGGGGGTGATTGAAATAACGCCCCCGCTTGCACAACAGGAGACTATACTCCTGGGACTGAGGACTATCGAGGGGGTGAGGGCCGTCATGAACCCCATTATTGATGAACTGCAGGGGCAGGGACTGGTGAACTTCAATGACGGCATTTTACGCCTTACGCACAGGGGGATGCTCCTGAGTAATCGGGTAATAGCGCAGGTAATTGCTGACTTGGGATGATTGCCGCAGAAAGAAAATTTTTCCTGGCACTGTAAAAATTTTTCACCTTATTCCATGCTAACCCCCTTGTTAATTATCATAAGTAGATATAACTTAGGAGGATATTATCTTGGCAGGCGTAACAACACAGACATCATATTTACGCATTGGCATTAAAATTGCAACTCCAGTACCGGTTTACTTTAAAATGGCTGTAAAATGATAATGGAGGTGCAATATGGCATTTGTAATTCAAACAAACGTGATGTCGCTAAATGCTCAGAGGAATCTGAGAAAGACGCAGCCGATCTTAACTGAGGCTATGCAGAGGTTATCGTCTGGATTCAGGATCAACTCGGCAAAGGACGATGCAGCAGGATTGGCAATTTCAACAAGGATGACGACGCAGACACGCGGTCTGACGGTTTCGGTGAGAAACGCTAGCGATGGTATCTCTATTGCCCAGACGGCAGAGGGTGCAATGGATGAGATAACCAACAACCTGCAGAGGATCAGGGAGCTTGCCGTCCAGGCCATGAGCGGTCAGTACGGTGTTACGGATGTATCCTACATGCAGAACGAGGTTAACGCCTTGGTTGAGGAAATCGGCAGGATATCAGAACAGACAAAATTCAATGACAAGAGGCTATTGGCCGGTATGTTTAACACCAGGTTGCATGTAAGTTATGCTGCCAGTGATTCAGGCATAAACGTCATTATTGGTTCGATGCATACCGATGCCCTTGGCGGCAGAATATTTACATCTACAGGTAAGAATGGTGCTATGGCGTACTTAAGGGACATACACAGTGCCACTACCGTTGGTGTAGATCAGGTAGGCGATAACTCCTTTGTATCCAGTAATGGCCAACCCGTAACATGGAGTTACACGGCAAGAGCTAATATAACCTATTCCGGCATTGCTTCACTCTACGTTGCAGATTCTACCAATGCGGCGGGTTGGTCGTCGCGGGCGTCTAACGCAATCGCCATAGTAGATGGCGCAATAAATACTGTCTTGTCGGAGAAGGCGCAGCTTGGTGCAAAGGCTAATCAGATGGAGGCTATAGTACGAAATCTCGACAATGTTCTGGAGACAACATATTCCGCACGTAGCCGAATCCTGGATGCAGACTTCGCATTAGAGACGTCCAATATGACAAAGGGCATGATACTACAACAGTCTGGTATTTCGGTCTTGGCACAGGCCAATAGTCAGCAGCAGAACATACTTGCCCTGTTGAGGTAGTTTATTTGTAATAGTGCAGGTATACATATAGAAAGATTGCACTGTGAACAAGATATTATGGGGTCAAGGGGACTTCTTTCTGGCCGGGGCGGGTGCGACAATTGAGCCAGGGGCGGCTCGCCCCCCGCTGCGACAAGATTGCGGCTCGCCCCTCCCCTTGCAGGGGATCTGAAGGGGGGCAGCGCCGCCCCCTTCTTTGTCTTTTCTTCTTAGGGGGGTGTAGTGGGTAGAGCACCCCCGCCACAAACCGCCCATTTCTTTTCCCAATGCATCCACGAGTTTCCTATACCCTGCTGTCGCCTGTCGTTGCCTTTACAATAGCAATCCGCTTGTTGTACAATAGTGGCATGAAAAAGAAAGTAGCTATAATCGGAGCAGGACACGTGGGCGCCTCCACGGCGCAGTTGTTGGCGTATGAGGCGGTGGCCGACGTTGTCCTTTATGACGTAGTTGAAGGAATGCCGCAGGGGAAGGCGCTTGATCTGTCGGAGGCCTGTCCGTTGTATCGCTCCTGCGTCTCGATAACAGGAACAAACCACATGGCTGATATCCAGGGCAGCGATATTGTCGTAATAACCGCCGGCATTGCACGAAAACCGGGCATGTCACGTGACGACCTCTTAACCACAAACGCCAACATATTGCGCGGCGTAAGCACGGAGGTTGCAAGGTACTGCCCCAACAGCGTTGTCATCGTGGTCACCAACCCCATGGACGTGATGGCGCAACTGACCTGGCAAACAAGCGCCCTGCCCAAAGAGAGGGTCATGGGCATGGGGGGGATACTGGACTCCGCACGTTTCAGGACGTTTGTGGCATGGCAGTTGAACGTATCCCCAGAGGCCGTAGAGGCCCTGACGTTGGGCGGACACGGCGACCAGATGGTGCCGATGCCCAGGTTTACAACCGTCAAGGGTGTGTCAATCACACATCTGCTGTCAGAGGATGTCATCAAGGGGTTGGTCGAGCGTACCAGAAACGGTGGTGCGGAGGTGGTATCGCTCCTTAAGAGTGGCAGCGCGTACTATGCACCGGCGGCATCAACGGTTCAGATGGTACGGGCGATACTCTTTGACGAAAAGCAGGTGTTGCCGGTGGCCTGTCTCCTGAGTGGGCAGTATGGCGTTGACGGTGTCTTTGCCGGAGTGCCTGCGGTCTTGGGCAAGGATGGGGTGGAGAGGATCATAGAACTTGACCTCAATCAGCAGGAAAAGGCCGACTTTCAGCGCTCCGTTGACGCGGTCAGGGGGTTGTTGCAGAAGCTCGGCTTAAAATAAGCACGGAAGGAGTTTAAATGGAAAGGACGTTGTCCATTGTCAAGCCCGATGGCGTTAAAAAGAACGTGATCGGCGAGGTAATCAGCCGGTTTGAAAAGGGCGGCTTCAGGGTCGTGGCCCTAAAGATGTTGAACCTGTCAAAGCAGGAGGCAGAGGGGTTTTACATAGTACACAAGGAAAGGCCGTTTTATGGCAGCCTTACGACTTTCATGTCAGAGGGACCGGTTGTCGTGATGGTCTTGGAGGGTGAGGGTGTGATAGACAAGGTCAGGGCGATCATGGGCGCCACCAACTACAAAGATGCAGCGCCAGGGACGATTCGTGCAGACTTTGCCACCGACATCGAACGAAACGTCGTCCACGGTTCCGACTCGGCTGCCTCGGCGGCGTTTGAGATACCGTACTTTTTTTCGGCCCTGGAACTAGTCCGGTAATAGCCGGCAGGGACGGTAGGGCAGTAAATACACGGCAGGGCATATGTTCTCAGAAGTTGATTTAAGCCATCGTATAACCGAACGCACGGCTTCGGCAACCGGGTGCCCTCCCGTTGCCGGAGACTGCTATGTCGATCAGGATGGAGTCAGGAGGTGCATTCAAGGCTTCTATTCAAAGAAACCGGAACGTAGACTAAGGTATAAAAATGTCAAAGAGCAATTTCCTGATGATAAATATGTATATGATAACCTCGCAAAACCTTTTCTAAATGTTGAGACTAAAGTTGCTGATTATCGCAGATATAACCTTGAGTTTTTAGGCAAGAGGGTTGAAGAGAAAATAGATAAGCTCTATATGTTAGATGATACGTATCGAAAAAAACTAAGAACAGCGTTGGAAAAAAAAGTAGAAGGAGTTGATACCTTCTCGATTATGAACGCGCTGCACCGGGATGGTTATGATTTGTGGCTTACAGGTGGAGCAGTGCGAAGTGTGTTGTTAGGCGATCAAATGGAAAGGCTATTTGTGATCTCAAATAGGGTTGGCTATCTTGACAGGACTCGAGATAGTGACACATTTGTCTTGAATACATGGAGCCCAACAGAATATGGCGACGATGAAACAACCTACAGAGATTACTTTGACGATAAGTTGGACGGATATAAACATGCCCTAATAAAAATAGAAGATATGGATACTACTGCCTTGGGGTTGGTTCCACAAGATAGTAATGATAAGCATTTTGTAGAAATTGATTACTTTAATTTTCCCATCGAATGTGACGAAAAAGGCTTGAACGCTGTGATGATTACTGAAGGAATACTTTCAGGTGAAAACAATAATTATGATGACTTACTTAAAAACATTGTAGAACTTACCAAGCATGACGGAGTATCCTTGAAGTTTGCAATATTTCAACGACTATTAGAATATTTTCATACGAACGAAATACCTGAGCCAGGCAAACTGTATGAGCTTCTGCCGTGGGAATTCTTAGAGAAATATCTTGAGTATTTGATACTCTTGATCTCTAAATTTACTGACAATAAATACAAAAAGACGTCTAATATTACATCTGACGATCTTCCGGATTTGATGTTTTACTTTTCATCAGTCAGTAGGAATATTTCCTATAACTTATTGCCTCTGGTTGAGGAAATGGAAAAGCTCGGTGGAAAAATTTCATAGTGATGATAACGAGTTTTTTGAAGAGGTTGTACCAAATTACATAACAACCTTAAAGTTACTCTCTTTCTGCAGAACAATAGTAGCAAAAAGAAAGTATTGACTTATATAGATGAAGGATTAGGGTCTATTGCAGAAAAGAAGAACTTATTATCTGCTATTGAGATTCTTTAGAAACACTTTTTAATTTAATAAAAAATGATTTCACGAAAAACCAAACAGAAAAGGGGGGCGTAAGCAAGCCGTATGAAAAAAACAGCCTTTATTTATGACGATATCTACCTGACGCACTTGATGCCGGAGTTTCATCCGGAGTCGAGGGAGCGGCTGGTGGCCATCATGTCCAAGCTCCGTGGGTCGGATGTATGGCCGCAACTCATTGCCATGTCGCCGGAGAAGGCGTCCTTTGAGGACATCGAGACGATCCACGACAAGCGTTACATCGAAAAGGTCAAGAATTTCGGACACGGCTACCTCGATGCCGACACCTATATGTCCGAAAACACCCACGAAGCCGCCCTCTACGCAGCCGGGGCCATCATCACCGCCATCAGGGCCTGTAAGGCGGGTGAAATAGAGCGGGCGTTCTGCGCCGTCAGACCCCCAGGACACCACGCCGAGGCAGACAGAGGAATGGGCTTCTGCGTCTACAACAACGTGGCCATCGGGGCACGGTTTGCTCAAAAGCTCGGCTATGCCAGGGTCTTTGTCATAGACTTCGACGTACATCATGGCAACGGCACGCAGCACTCCTTCTATGGCGATGACACTGTCTTTTACTTCAGTACGCACCAGTATCCGCACTACCCGGGAACCGGCTCTGCATCGGAGACCGGCTCAGGCAAGGGCAAGGGCTATACCTACAACATCCCCATGAACTACGGCGCAGGCGACAAGCAGATGCACGAGGCCTACCACGACAAATTGCACGAGCAGGTCAGTGCCTTCTCTCCGGATATCATCCTGGTCTCCGCAGGCTACGACATCCACAAGGATGACCCCCTGGCCGGCTTCATGGTCACCGACGACGGTATCCGGGACATCGTAAGAGGGATACTCAGTGCCAAGACAGACATCCCCGTGGTCTTCACAATGGAGGGGGGCTATGATCTTGACGCCATCTCAACCGGGGTGTTACTCAGCGTCAGGGAGTTGCTTAATTATCCGTAAACGGATTGTATACTTAATACTTTACGTAACGAGGTGCATAATGAAAGTATATACGTCAATGCAGGCAAAGGTCGAGTTAGATGGACTCCTGGAGTACATATCCTCATCCCGTCAGCCGGTGCAGATAAACGGCCAAAACAGTGCGTGCGTCCTGATATCCGAAGACGACTGGCAGGCAATTCAGCAAACTCTGTATCTGTTCTCCCCGCCCGTGCTGGATAAATCAATAGATTAAATACAATAAGAGGGTTAAAAGTTTTTTATGTGGTTTGCTAAAAAAAAATAACCCTTTGCAGGAGTAAAGAGTATGAACAATGACTACTACATAGACGTTGTAACAAAGAACATCCTTACAATGTTGTCCGAGCACATATCGGATGCAATCTCCGACCAGGTCATCAACATCATGAGGACGGCAATGACACAGGTGGATACAAAGATCGGTATCATCTCCGACAGCATAAACAGGGATATGAGCAACTCCATCCAGGACAAACTCAGTAGCCTCAAGGAGCACCTGCAGGAGATCGACACCCTCAGAAGCGAGCAGGACAACATGAAACAGACGCTGACCACAATGGCCAAACAGCTCGACTCCTTTGCCCAGTACGTAAAGGATGGCCTGTCCTACCTCACCGGAAAACTCAGGAACTCCATCGATAACCTAGAAAGCCGTATGCTCCAGTCCGAGGACAAGGCGATTTCGGAGATGGCAGGTTCCCTGGGGGTTATCTCCGAAACTATGGCCGACATCAAGGGGGCCTTGGGGGGTATCTCTGAAACAATGTCCGACATCAAGGGTTCCCTGGGGGAGAGCAATAAGGCACAACTGGACGCCCTCAGCTCACTCATCAGGGATGTGGGAAGCAAAATTACGTTTATAGACGTAAAGATCGAAAACTCACTGGGTGCCATGCAAAAAAAGATAGCCGAAATAAAAGAGACCGAGCAGTCACTGACCACTGCCAACGCACAACAGATAGAGCTTATCCGGATGGTGCTTGAAGGCGAACTCAGAAATGCGGACATGTTGGCTCAGAGGCTCGAAAGCAGCAAGCGCGAAATCAGCGACGGCCTCATGCGCCTCAAGGCCATGGCCGACACCGATAACTCCGCTCAGTAAGAGGACCCCACGCTGCAATATCCCCCCTCTCTTTGATGGGAGGGGGGAGGGGAGGGTGATAAATATACGGTTATCACTACTTGTTCAGGACTACCCTTATCGAAATCATGATTAAGCAACGATCAATTCCAGTGGGACAGGGTTGTCTGTTATTGCAGCAGTCTTGCTCACATAGAGCATTTCTATGCCTATGATCTTGCCGCCGCTGTTTTTCTTCAGGATAACGCCATCGCTAACCTCCTCGCATATATGTTCGTCACCAGGATCACCGAACCAGATATCCATGGTATCGAGTTCCTTATGGTAATAAACCGTCATTTTACCCATATTATCTCGCCCTCCTTTAATTTTAAGTATATCACAAGTATCAACGATTAACAACTCATAAAATCTTTAAATGCTATTGACCTGATTTCAACTGTCTGATCTAACCAGACGACGCCTCATCAAGGCAATGCTGCTCTGAGAAACGATGACAGATAAATGATCACAGCTTGACTATCCATAGGTGACATGCTTATAATAAAAAGACTAAGGCAAGTTTATTGACTATGAAGGGTAGCCAAAATGGATAATAAGACGGAAGAAGCCAGTTCCATCGTCAGTGCTTATTGAAATCGCCATAAAGATTTAACCAACTACCCTGACATAAACTTTATAAGTAATTGAAAGGACAGATAATTTGGAAAACGAAGATATCAAGATACAGGAATTTCTGACTCAAATCAGCAAGATCGTCTCACGCCTCAAGGCCCTGAGGATAGACCAGTTCAAAAACCGGATATCCAACCTCCAGCACAACATAGATAACTTTGCCGTACACAAGGTAAAGAGCGGCCTTGTTGGTATAACCAGCTCGGGTAAGTCCTCCGTCCTCAACGTGATCCTGGGGGCGGGTACCAAGATACTCAAGGAACAGAGCAAGGCCACAACCAACATGCTCGTCTTCTGCTCCAAGGCCAGGGAGCCTGAGATGGAGATCATGTTTGAGGACGGCAACTCGTTAAAGAAAAAGGGCAGAGAGGCATTTGACAAGTCCATCTGGAAATATACCTCCGAAGACGAAAACCCCGGCAACAAGTTTGGCGTAAAGTACCTCAAGCTGGGTCTGCCCACGTTCATGATGGATGACAACATAGAGTTGGCCGATACGCCAGGTCTTGACGCCTACGGCCTCAAGGAACACGAGGACCTGACCCTGCGTGAGTTCCTGCCCCAGGCCGACCTTATCATCTACCTGTCGTCGATCAGAAGCCCGATGAAGGAGGCCGACCGCAAGATACTCAACAAGATAATGGATGCCGACCAGAAGATCGTCTTTGTCCAGACCTGTAAGGGGGCCGTTGTGGAGGGAGACCTCTCCAGGGACGGTGTTGAATCGGTCGATAAACTCCTGGAAAAGTACAAGGCGGAGTTTGAAAAACTCATAAGTCCATACTCACGCCTCAAGGATGCCCCGATAGTCCAGGTCGAAACCACGATGGCCGGCAGATATTTTAAGGACAACAACAAGGCTGCCTGGGAGCAGTCGGGTTTCGAAGAACTGGTACTCGTCATCAGGAGCGTGGCCAAGCAACTACAGTTTGAGTACACCCTGAAGAACCTCAAAAAGGTCGTTGATGAGGTCAACTCGCTCATAACCCTCCTGTTGAGTGCGATCAAGGAGGAGGCCGGCAAAAAGAACAGCATAGATGAACAGGCCGAAAAACTCGATAAACTCAAAAAATACGCCGCAAAAATAAAACACACAAAAGACCAGGTGGTCTCCCTCTGGAAACAGAAACTCGATACCAACGTGATGTTTAACGAATTCCAACACGAGCTGTCGCGGGTATACTCGTTCCGCTACGACTTCAATCCGATGCACGATACGGAGTTTATCATGAAGGCCAGGGCGATTGGCGAAAAGATGCAGAGCGTCAAGGCCAACATGCTCGACAACCTCGACAATGCCAAGGAACGCTTCAAGGAGTGCTTTGACGACGTCGGACTGGACGTCAGACGCACGGACATACAGAGTGGCAGCGTAAAGAGCTTCTACCTGCCAAACGTTCAGAAGCGGCGCATGTCAACCTCCAAGGCCGGCGGCGTCTCCACGGAGTCGCTGTTGGGCAAGGGCAGGGAGGTCTCCTTTGAGTACATAGACAAGTCACGGTTCATAGAGGACCTCAGGGAATCGCTGGAGATGTTTCTCAAGCCCCTGGTAGGGCATCTGCAGTGGTGGGACAACACCATGTCGTTTTCGTTTGTGGATCCCATTGAGCACAAGATAAGCTCCATCGAAGACGACATCGCAAGCATTGAGCGGGGCGGCAGCTACAACGACGAACAGTCCAAGTTGCTGGTTGCTATCAGCAAGGAGCTTCATGGCAGCGTGAAGGAGGTTTCGTACCTCTTTGACGTTGACGTTATGGAGCAAAAGTTCCCGGTCTACACCAAGAAATCGCATTTCAGAAAGGAAAAGGCGGGCTTTGTCAATCTATTTCTGCAACTGTGCAGTCGTTTCTATGAATCGCTGTTTCACAACTATTATATCAGGAAGCTGTCTCAGTACTCCACCGAGCGGAACAAGTCCGTCATATTGATATCGCCGGCGCCGGAGACGCAGTTTAGCTTTTTGAACCGCCTGCTGAGGCTTCAACCGGATGCCGCCCACCGCTTGCACACTCTGACCCCACCATACGTCCTAAACCCGCGCAGGGCAGGCATGGACATCCCCACGCACATGATCGATGGCGAGTTCTCCGACTGGCTGACCTTCTACGTACTTGGCAACGATGAGGCATCGCTGTCGGCGGCAAAGTCCAACGACCTCTTCCAGCGTGCCGACGTAATCCAACCGATGATCGACGACCTGCACAGGGTGGGGTCGGCCCTGGTGGACATCGTCGAACGCAACCTGTTCTTTGACCTCATGAAGGGCCAACAGAAGAAACTGCTGCTGACGTATCCCGGCGGGGCGCACTTTCAAAAGGACCGCCTGCACATAATGGTCGATGAGGCCATACCCGAGGTCAACAAGGTCTTTAAGACCACCTATGCCCAGTGGTTTATATACGAAAGCTATGAGGTCAGGTACAGCTACTTCTACGAACTTGTCTCTACCATGACCCACGAAAACGTGCAACCGGAGGAGTGTCTGCAAAAGTGGACCAATATGGGCATCCCCCTCGATGAACCCTTTACGCAGGAGATACTGTTAGAGCAGTTTGCCGAGCTGTTTTAAAAAAAGCATGGTAAAAAGAAGGGGTCAAGGGGACTGGTCCCCTTGCGGGGGGTTCTGAAGGGGGGCGGAGCCGCCCCTTTCTTTCTCTGAGAGGGAACTTAAATGGCGAGCATCCTGTCCAGTGCGATCCTGGCGGGATGACGGATATAGTCTTCCACCCTGATGATATTCTTCATTTCGACCAGGGCGTCGTAAACACTCTGTAGGTTGGTCTTTTTCATATTTGGACAGAGCATGTCCTTACGCAGGGGGTAGAAGGTCTTATCGGGGTTTTCCTTTCGGAGGCGATACATAAGCCCCACCTCCGTGCCGACGATGAACTCCTTTGCATCGGAGGTCTGTGCAAAACGCAGCATCCCTGATGTGCTTGTAACGTGGTCGGCCAACATCAGAACGTCCAGTCTGCATTCGGGGTGTGCCATGAGCATGGCGTTGGGGTGTTCGCTTCTGGCCTTTTCCACGTCTGCGGGTCGTATTCTGTCATGGACGTGGCAGTAGCCATCCCAGGCAATTACTTCCTTGTCGGTGTTTTTGGCCGCCCACATGGACAGGTTTTTATCCGGTATACAGATGACCCTGTCTGCGGGGAGCGAGTTGATAACCTTGACGACGTTGGCCGACGTGCAACAGATATCGCTGTGTGCCTTGACCTCGGCAGTGGTGTTGACGTAGGCAACTACCGGTGTGTCGGGGTACTGTTTTCTGATGTCATCGAGCGTAAACTCCGGGGGATATACATACTGCGGCGGATTGGAATATCCGGGAAAGGCTCCGTATATTTCACGCTGTGAGTTGACCGTGACCATCTCCGCCATCGGACAGAAGGCATTGGAGGCCGGAAGCAGGACGGTCTTGTCGGGTGAGAGGATAGCAGCACTTTCGGCCATAAACCTCACCCCACAGAAGACTATGATATCAAAGTCCGTATCCGCCGCCTTGCGCGATAACTCCAGGGAATCACCCGTGTAGTCGGCGATATCCTGCACGTCGTCAATCTGATAATTATGGGCAAGGATGAGGGCATTTCTGTCCTCCTTAAGGCGCCGGATATCTTCCTTCAATCTCTCATTCCCTGCCATGCCTAAAACCTTCCGCCTGACTGCCCGGCACTACGCACCGCCGTGTTCGTATACAGCACCGTGCCATCAGACATGAGAACTCGACTGATATTGCTGACAACACTGCCCGCAACGGGGCCATTGTAAAGCCTGTAAGCACCATAGCCCCCTCCGACGTTGCCCCCATTGTAGCTGTTCATGACCCTGTTGACATAGAGCCTGGTCTCCATATAGGGTGGTACGCCACCATAGCGTTGCACCGCCTCAGGGCCGGCATTATAACCGGCTACGGCCAAGGTGACATCACCGTTAAACCGCGACAACAGATACTTCAGATATCTCATCCCTCCGTCAATGTTTTCAACGGGGTCGTAGGGGTTGACAACCGACAGCAGGCTTGCCGTACCGGGCATCAACTGCATCAAGCCCATTGCTCCCTTTGGCGATACGGCGGCACTGTTCCAGTTAGACTCGGCCTTTATGATGGCCTTAACAAGCACAGGGTCAAGGCCGTGCTTTTTCGATAACGAGTCAACGATTGTTTCATAATCCGCACCGAGGCCAATCATTGCGATAGAGGGTGGCTCTATGCGCGGCATTGGCACTTCAGCGCCTGATGCCTCCCTGGCTGATTTATCCGTTTGGGCGGCAACAACACTTGGCTTTGCAGGGGATGGCTTATCGTGCCCACGTTGTACGGCGGCTTTTTTCACCCCCTGCCGATGCATGACATACTGCCGGGCCGGTACATCAGCCCGTGACTTAACCCTTGCCCCTTTTATCGGGACATCCGTATAGTACACCACACCCTCATCATCCACAAACCTGAATATCTCCGCATCAACAGGCATGGCCATACCCAAGATCACGGCTGCTGCAAAAATCACCGTATGTACTCCCATCCTTCCTATATACAATACCTGTTTCCTGATTTTTTCATGTCATTGTCATAGTGTTTGCAACAATCCATACGAAAATACCATCCTTTCAACAATTTGTATATATATCGGCAAGAAGGAACAGAAAGTTTAAAGTGATTCTTTATGCCTTCTTGATGAAAAAGGATATAGCGTTGCCGCTTTCCTTAGTCTCCAGCAACTCGTGCCCCAACCTGCTCAACAGCGCGGGGATGTCGGACTTGGACCCCGGGTCGGTTGAAATCACCTCAAGCACCTTTCCGGACTCAATCCCGTCAAGGGCCTTCTTTGTTTTTAACACAGGCATCGGGCAGTTCAGCCCCTTAGTGTCCAGTACCTGATCCGCTTTTATATCTGACATGAAAAACCTCCTGATGAAAACATTTTTTTATCGACCAATGGTCTGTTTACGTTCTCTGTATATATAATATTAAACACCAAAGGCCATGGCAATGTCAACCGTGCAGGGCTATCGCCTTTGAGCGTAAGAGAAAAGACGCTACTGTCGCAGGCAAATCCGCAGACAATTAATACAGACAGTAAACTCAGTCATTGCCCTGCAGGTACAATCTCAACTGGGCTACCGAAGCGGATTGCTTGATACGATCCCTGAACTCATTGAGTCTGTCTATCTTATCAAGCCCCCTGACCATGTTCATAAGTT
>NZ_JABXWD010000500.1 GCF_019173545.1 Candidatus Magnetobacterium casense
GAAGAACGTGCTGAAGGTGTTGAGTAATCCAAATGTCCCGGTGTACCTGCCCTTGTGGGTGGCACCAAGGGATTCACAGTTGTCCTCAAACAGTATAACGCCGTGTTGGGTGCATATCTCCCGGATGGCCGTAAAGTCACAGGGATTACCCAGGATGCTGACGGCCACGACCATCTTTGTTTGTGGCGTGATGGCCTTTTTCAGTTCGTCTATGTCGTAGTTGAGGGTATGGAGGTCTACGTCAACAAACCTCAGTTTCAGACCGTACTGATGCAGCGGATAGTACGTCGTCGCCCAGGAGATGCAGGGTACGATAACCTCATCGCCACGCCGGAGGGGGGCATTACTCCTGAAAAACAACGACGCCACTGCTATAACGTTTGCCGAGGAGCCGGAGTTGACCATGACGGCATGTTTCATGCCCATGTATGATGCAAACTGCTCCTCAAACTCCCGGACATGCTTACCCATCGTAAACATGTCGCTGTCTATCACTGAAACCATTGCCTGCTTCTCCTCAGTTCCAAAGGTTGAGGAGGTTAACGAGTATTTCATTTTCACATCCTGTCTGGTTGATATACGACGATCTTTGAGCCATCAAAGTCGAAGTTAAACGGTACGTGCAGGAACTTGTCAAGCGCCCTTTTTATCTTAAAGTGGTCTCTTGGTTCGGCGTAAAACACCATGAAACCTCCCCCTCCTGCCCCCAGGAGCTTGCCACCTATGGCACCGTTTTTGATGGCCGTATCGTACATTTCGTCTATTTCGGGTTTAGTAATCTTTGTTGACAGTGTCTTTTTCAACTTCCACGTCTCATTTAAGAGTTCCCCAAACTCCCTGAGGTCCCTGCTGGGGGTGGTAAGTATCTTGTAGGCGTAATCGACCATTTCCTTCATCTGTGTCAGATTGTCGTGATTCTTGGGGATGTTCTTTATTTTGTCTCCCGCCACCTCGGAGGCATATCTGGAAAGCCCCGTGAAAAACAACAAAAATCGCTCCCTGAAACTATGCAACCTCTCAGGCTTCATTATGACGGGTTCCACGACGATCTCACCACTCTGCAAGAAGTTGATCACGTTCATTCCCCCGTATGCGGCAAAGGTCTGGTCCTGCGATCCCACGTTTTCCTTGATCAGGTCTTGCTCTACGTGTATGGCCTCCTTTACCAGCTCATCCCTGGAAGTCACCTGTCCCTCAAGTGCGTACATGGAGTTGAGCAGCCCCACGGTGAAGGATGAACTTGACCCCATGCCACTTCGCGCCGGAATGTCGCCATCGTGATGAATCGACACCCCATAGGCAACATTAAGGTACTTGAGCGTCTCTCTCACGGAGGGATGCTGTATGTCGTTGATTTCCTGGACGTTTTCCATCTTCGAATAGACTATCCTGTGCGTGAAGTCAAAAAACGGTGGCAGCCTCCTGACGCTCAGGTAGCAGTACTTATCTACGGCAACGCCCAGGACCTTACCCCCGTGCTTCAGATAATAGTCCGGGTAATCAGTGCCCCCGCCGAAAAACGATATCCTGTGCGGCGTGCGCGATATTACCATAATAACACCCTTATGTCCTCCTTATTTCTATCAGACGTTAGCAAACTGGTTGGGTCTTAGTATCTTGTAGCCCTTGAGCAGTTCCTTTATGCCGTCATCGAGGCAGTGGTCAGGGCGCCATCCCATGCCCTCTATTTTTGCGTTGCTGACGAGGTAATCCCTCTTGTCGGGGTCCTCGCCGACCTCGGCGGAATGGATGTAGAGTTTTGGCACGTATTCCTTGATTTTTTTCGCAGAGCTGACGTTTTGTCAGGTTTGCCGAACTCAGGCCGACGTTAAAGGGCTGTCCCTTCATCTTGTCATAGTTGTTGATGGTAAAGACGAAGGCCTTTGCCACGTCGCGGACGTGGATGTAGTTGCGCCTGAAGTGCTCCTCAAACAGAACGATGACGCCGTCCTTGTAGGCACGGTATGTAAAGTCATTGACCAGGAGGTCCATTCTCATGCGCGGACTCATCCCAAAGACGGTTGCCAGACGCAGGGTGACGGCGTTGCCTTTATCCAGGAAGGCCTTTTCGATTTCGACCTTTGCCACGCCGTACTCCGATATCGGTCGCAGCGGAGAGTCCTCCGTACACATGCTGTCCTTTTCACCGATCCCGTAGCCGCTGTTGGTGGTGGGAAAGATGGCCTTCTGTGAGGGGGATAGCCCTTT
>NZ_JABXWD010000501.1 GCF_019173545.1 Candidatus Magnetobacterium casense
TGATAATGGATCACCTCCGTCAGTTTAACCACTACTTCTGTACGCTCATATTCCTCAATAACAGGTAACTTCGGTATTTTAACCATATATCCTTCTAAAACACTCTTTAATACATCTCATACATTTAAAATAGCATTTGGGTTGACCGAAATGCAATAAAATATTTTCCCCCCTCAACTTTTTGAGATGTTACAAATTCAGGAATTGTCTCAGTGGTGTGCGGAATGTCAGTTTTATCGTTCACCCCATTTTAGTTTTTCTCGCAATACCTGGAAATAGTCCCGCTGTGCCGGTAACAACAGACGGGCTGCATGGTCGGACTTCCTGACCTCAATCACGTCGTTGTCACACAGAGCGCGGCCTATCTGACCGTCAAGCGTGAGACTTATATCCTTGCTGCCCGGGTTGACCCTGGCCTCGATGAGCATACCATCCTCGATCACAATGGGACGGTTGGTAAGGGTGTGTGAACAGATCGGCGTTATGACAATGCAGTGCAGCGTGGGATACAGGATTGGTCCACCGGCTGAGAGCGAATAGGCCGTGGAACCAGTCGGCGTTGAGATAATCAGGCCATCGGCTTTAAAGGTCGTTACGTACTTGCGCTCTATAAAGATTTCGATGTCAAATATGCGGGCCAACGCCCCCTTGTTTATCACCACGTCGTTGAGGACCGTGAACTCTTCATGCGATTGTCCCTGTCTGATTATGCGGGTGTGGAGCATGATCCTGTCCTCGATGACGTAATCATTGGCAATGACCTTTTCCAGGGCATCGAGGGCCTCGCCCTTACTGACCTCGGTGATAAACCCAAGTCCTCCAAGGTTTATACCAAAAATAGGGATGTCCCTTTGTGCCACAAGCCGTGCCACTGAGAGCATTGTCCCATCCCCCCCCAGCACAATTATCATATCAACGAGGTCTGGCAGTACGCACCTCTCATAACCGCGTATGCCAAGTACTTGCGCCGCATCACTGTCGGCAAAAACCGTCAATCCCCTCTCTGACAACCACGGCAGAAGCTCCTTTAACAGCGCAATAGGTTCCGCTTTGCCCTTCTTACAGATTATTCCAATCCTTTTCATCCATACCTTCAATCACCAGACGGCGCAGTGACTGCTCACCGTGGGGTTCAACGTGTGTTATCGTTATGTATATATCGGCATTGAAATGGCCATCCAACCTGTCGGCCCACTCCACAACGGCCACCCCCTCACCACCAAGACACTCAAAGACACCACAGTTGTAGATTGCCTCAACGTCTTCAAGGCGGTAGAGGTCGATGTGGTAAAACGGGATGTCCGTGTCATATTCGGCGATGATGGTAAAGCTGGCACTGGTGATGGCCTCCTGTTTGAGTCCAAAGTTTTCAGCGATCCCCTTGATCAGAGTGGTCTTGCCGCAGCCAAAGTCACCAACGACAAACACACTCTCTCCGCTCTTGAGCAACTTGCCAAGCATCTGACCAATCGCCACAGTCTGATCGTGCGACTTACTAATAAACTCAAGCATAACAAGGGGGCGGCTCTGCCCTACAGCATGCCGATAAAACCACCCTGTCTTCCGGTACCGGCCTTTGTCCTGCGATAGGAGTGGTAGCGATCGGGTAGACAGAACGTACAATCAGGGGATATCCAGACGTTTGACTCAGCCAATCCCACCGCAAGGGCCTGATACAGGTTCGCCCTTGCCAGGTCGACGTACCACCTGCCGGCCTCCTGGCGGATATAGTCACCTACCCCGGTTGTTTGCCGCACTTCATCCATGACGTCGCCCCCCACCTCGTAGCAGCAGGACTTGATGGATGGCCCCACCGCAATCAGGATATCCTGGGGGTTGCAGGAGAAGTCGGTACGCATGGTTGCTACAACCGCCTTGAAGATGCCCTTTGCCGTGCCACGCCACCCGGCATGAATGGCTGCTATTACGTGTTTGTGCGAGTCAAGGACAAGTATGGGCACACAATCGGCAGTCTGTACACCGATCACTATCCCAGGCCTGTCCGTGATAACCGCATCGGCAACGCAACCCTCCAGTGTCAATGGTTGGTCTCTGAGGATGGTGACAGACAGGTCTGTGTGCCGTTGCACGGGCATGTAGAAGTCAACCTCTCGCCCAAACAACGCACAGATACCGTCTCTGTCTATACCAATGTTTTTGTCTGTAAAGAAAGCCTTGACCCGACTGCCATTAGATATGCCGGGT
>NZ_JABXWD010000502.1 GCF_019173545.1 Candidatus Magnetobacterium casense
CTAAAAAAATAGAGAACCATATTGGAGCAGTATGGTATTTTATCCATCACTATAATGCGTCTCTGGTTAGTGCATGACATCATTTCACTGCCTTTGCAGGACTACCAAATTCTCAAATGCGATTGCCCTGTGCCTTGAGGTTGCAATAATGTAAGGATACTGTTAAAATAGGTCATGTGTAAAGCCATCGTCAGAGAGTCCTCATATGAGAGCAAGCGCCTCATCAGAGACGTCAGCGATATGCTTGCCATCCTGGATACCGGCATTATAAGCCCCGGCAAGGTAGTCCTCATCAAGCCCAATCTCCTGCGGGCAGCCACCGTGCAACAGGCGATAACGACCCATCCGCTGATTGTGCGTGCGGTCGTTGAGTACGTCCTTCAAAAGCGTGCCCGCCCCCTTGTGATGGACAGCCCCGGTGTCGGGAACTTTAATCGCATAATCAGGCAAACCGGCCTTGCTGATGCCCTCAGTGGCCTGGATGTTACAATTGCCGAGTTTACAGACAGCGTCAGGGTCAACTCCACACCCAAGGGCAGGGCCGTTGACGCTATGCCCATAAAGGTCACGGAACTCGCCCGTGAGGCCCTTGAGGCAGACTGTATCATAAACCTGCCAAAGCTAAAGACCCATGTGCAGATGGGCATGACCCTTGCGGTTAAAAACCTCTTTGGCTGTGTCGTAGGTCTGAGAAAACCACAGTGGCACTTAACGACAGGACAACGCGTTGACCAGTTTGCACAGCTCCTGCTCTCTATATACGTGATGTTGAGGCCCTCCATAAATATACTCGATGGCATACTGGCCATGGAGGGCGATGGCCCCGGTACGGGTGGAAGACCACGACAGTTGGGTGTGCTGATGGGTTCACCTGACGCATTGGCCATTGATGCCACCGTGTGTCAGATGCTCGGGGTGACGACGGATTGGTTGTCCACAAATAAGGTCGCCAGAGATCTGGGGATGCTGAAAGACGTCACCATCGACGGCACTCTCACAAAGGTCAGGGACTTTGTCATGCCCGGCACGACCACCTCCCTGGTGTTTGGTCCCTCGCTGACCAGAAATGTGGTCAGACAAAACCTCACCTCAAGACCGGCCAGTAGCAAGAAGCTCTGTAAGCTCTGCAACGAGTGTGTCAACATCTGTCCGGCAAAGGCCATCACAAACGACGGCAAATCACTGCACTTTGACTACGAAAAATGTATCCGCTGTTACTGTTGCAGCGAGGCCTGTCCTCATGGCGCCATTGAGGTGCAGAGGCCTCTGTTGAGCAGGCTGTTGTCACGTCTGACCAAGTCTAAGGGGTAGAGTGTTTTGAACGCATACAATACAAAAAAAGAAAGGGGCGGCTCCGCCCCCCTTTAGAACCCCCTGCAAGGGGTCACGGACCCCTTGACCCCGTAAAAATACCATGTATTTCGTTGTTAATCAAAGCTAAATCTGCGATAACCTTAAACGTTCGTCCTTATTTACTGAAGGCTTCGATGTCAAGCAGGGGACACTCTATAATATCGCTGCTGCCATAGCATAGGGGCTTGGGTTTACAGTAGAGCTTGCCCGTCCTTACGAGCAGGGCATGGTACTCGTTGTAGAGTGCAACATTGGCGGGCAGGGAGTCATAGAACAAACGCTGAAACTCATCATAGGTGCACTTGAAGTCCAACACACCGTGTCGGGACAGCACCCGCTTCGTGTAGGCGTCAATGACAAACACTGGTCTGTCAAGAGCGTAGAGCAGGATGGAGTCAGCCGTCTCCGGCCCAATCCCGTGTATGTCCAACAACTGCTGCCGTAACGTTGGGGTGTCAACAGGGCGCATGTTTTCAATATCACCGCCATAGGCGTCTTCCAAAAACCTGACAAAGGCCATGACCCTCCGAGTCTTTACGTTAAAGAATCCCGACGGTCGCAGTAACTCTGCCAGTTGCCCCGGCGGTGTCTCATACACCCTGCGGGATGTAAGACAGTCGGCCTCCCTGAGATTGTTGATGGCCTTGCGGACGTTTTCCCAGTTCGTGTTCTGCGTTAGGATCGCCCCAAGCGCTATCTCAAAGGGCGTCTGCCCCGGCCACCAGTGCTGTGCCCCAAAGGCGTCATACAGCTTGTCGTAGATACCTGTCAATACAGACATACAAGACATAATCGCATAAATAAAAAATCCTGTCAATAGCATATAGCGCATTTGGG
>NZ_JABXWD010000503.1 GCF_019173545.1 Candidatus Magnetobacterium casense
TACATCCAACCACATACTGTACACCTGTACATAGATATTATCCTCCTTAATCTTGCAGGGATTGACTCTTTACTCAAATCCCTTGTGATATTGCTTTACCTCTCTGGCAAAGTTACGGCCAAACTCATAACACGTATTTACATCATCCAGGGATGGATGAAACTGTATCTGCATACCCGGTTTAATGGTTTGCAACTTCATGGCATCATACATGTCGTACAGCCACTTGACGGCCCCTCCTGCCCAACCGTAGCTTCCAAAGGCACCCATGAGCCTGTCCTTGGGCCTCAGACCCTGGAGAAAGTACACAAACTCCGCCACGGAAGGCAGTGCCAGGTTGTTAAGCGTAGAGGAGCCTATAAGACACGCCCGTGACTTCCAGTACTCAGTTATAGCTACACTGATGGGTGTTGTTGTCAGCTTTACGACCTTGCAGTCTACCCCCTCCTGTTTGATCCCCTGTATGATTGGCAAGGTCATCTGTTCGGTGTTCTTCCACATGGTATCATAGATGATAGTGACACGTAACATGGCCTTGCCATTAGCCATATCCATGTAAATATCCAAAGGTCTCTGGGGGTATTTCCTCCATATCACGCCATGGTCGGGGGCTATCATGTCTATATCCAGCCCCATGCTTTGTATTTGGGCGATCTTGGTCTTTATCAACTTACCGAAAGGCATGAGTATGTTGGCGTAGTAGTCGATCACGGCTGCGTCAAGTTCGTTGAGACAGGGACCGCTTACAAATTCGTCATCAAACCGTGCCGTTGTGGCGATATGTTGTCCGAAGGCATCCTGAGAGATAAGCAGCTTTGCCCCCTTAACATATGTCATCATAGAGTCCGGCCAGTGCAGCATTGGGGTCTCTATAAACAGCAGGGTGTACTTACCGATCTTTAGTTCATCGCCAGTTTTTACCACCTTTATGTTCCAGTGCGTGGCATCAAAGAACTTGCCGATACCCTCCTTGCCCTTTGCCGAAGCATAGATGGTAACGTTATCGGCACCGATGAGACCAACAAACCTCTCAAGTGCCCCCATGTGATCATCTTCTATGTGGTTGATGACGATGTTTTTGATCTTTTTGGGGTCAATCATCCCCTTGACGTTGTTGATGCCAATGTCTGAAAAGTCATACTTGACGGTATCAATGAGGGTGATATCCTCATCGAGTATCAGGTAGTTGTTGTATGTGGTGCCGGTAGGAGTGGCTATCCCGTGGAAGTCACGCATGGCCCAGTCTATGGCCCCAACCCAAAAGATATCCGGTTTAATCTCTATGGAATTCATAATCTGCCGTATCTCTCCTTTATGCTTGTTATACGTAAGCCTGTCATGCTACGGAAATTGCGCCGAGGGCATCCCCGCATTGACGACATACAGGTTGATCGTCATCGCTCCAGACCTCGTTTTCGTGGCCGCACTGACGGCATTTAAGTAGTTTTAGCGTAGGGCTTTTTACGTCTCCGCCACAACCACAACTAAACGTATTGCAACTGTTATCCAGGCTCATCGTTTGACTCCTCCTTGCCTCAGACTGCCACCCGCTCATGGGCCTTGCGCCATCCCTCTTGTTTTAGTCGTTCCGTGCGTCTGTTTGCCCAGTCCTTTATTTCGGTTATGTATTTTCTGGGGTTGACCTTGGCCATAGACACAATGGATTCCTTTTCTTTCAAGCTGTCTACATGGTCACCGGGATATATTCCTCGCCATGAACAGTAGTCCTCAACGAAGATCATATCGGGGTTAAGGCGTCTAAGGTGTTCCGCCGGCATGCTGTTAGACATCAGGCGGGCTATTTCCATATCGTATTCGATAACCCAGCCATTGTCCCTGATCATCGTATCGGGATTAAACTCCACGCTCGTTGAACACTTAGGACAATAAAGGGCGCTTAATGTCTCCGGTGGCAGTATCTCATTTTTAAAGGTCATGCTGACCTCGTACTGCCCACAACTACATTTAAAACTATGATCCATGCACATATGTCTTTTCCTCCTTAGCCTTAAGTTTCTTATTGCTCTTACAATTATATTTTAACACAAAGGGATGTTAAAAGGTATCCTCTAAAAAAAGCATGGTAAGATGGGGTCAAGGGGTCAGCGACCCCCCGGCTTAGTGGGGGGCTGGCCCCCTTGCAGGGGGTTCTGAAGGGGGCCAAGAGCGCATTGAGCGGG
>NZ_JABXWD010000504.1 GCF_019173545.1 Candidatus Magnetobacterium casense
AGGGCGGCTCCGCCCCCTCCTCAGACCTCCCCCGCAAGGGGGCCAGCCCCCTTGACCCCATAAGGCTGGTGACGTTATACATGTTTATGCTCGGTTACTTATCTCCACTGTGACATGAAACGAGTCCTATTTCTTATAGCACTGGTATCGACACTGACATTTGCTGTGCTGGAGGTCTATGACCCCGTGATCATACGAGACAAGCTCGAGACAAAGACGTATGACCTCAGGATGCTTCTTTCATGGAGACTGAAGGCGTATCACCCCACTACAGAGATAGTCATCGTGTACATAGATGAAAAGAGCATTGCCGATATTGGCAGATGGCCCTGGCCGCGCAGCGTCATGGCTGAGTTAATTGGCAGGATATCGGCGGACAAGCCCAGGGTCATCGGCATAGATATCATGTTCAGCGAGCGGCAGGACACCGAAAATGACGCCAGACTGGCAGAGGCTATAAAGGATGCGGGCAATGTTGTCCTGGCCACTGCCTTCATGGTGCCAACGGGCAGAGAGGAGGTCAGGGTTGCCCCGGAAATATCTGATTATCTGTGGGACTCTGCCTTTATGACGGTCAAGAGCGTATCGGGCATCGACTGGAAACTATGGGCCGTAAAGGCGGACAAGGTCAACCTGCCAATTGCCAAAATAGCCGCACACGCATCCCTGGGACACGTCTACTCCAACCCCGACCTCGATGGCGTAATGCGCTGGGTGTACCTGTATCTCAATTATGGCGTTGACTGCTACCCGCACTTTGCCCTGCAGGTGGCGCGTATTGCAGGGGGGACTGACATCAAGGACATGGCGCTCTTTGGTGGTTCCGGCATCAGGCTTGGACAACAGTTCATCCCCACCGGCCTCAATGGCAAGGTGCTGATACACTACCTGCCACCGGAGAAGGACTACCCCTCGGTACCGGCATCGGAGGTGCTTAGGGGGACAAGGCCCAGGGGGATGTTTGCCAACAAGATTGTCCTGCTTGGCACCTCTGCCCTTGCCACATATGATGTGATGGTTACGCCGTTTTCGGCAAACACACCCGGGGTGGCCATCAACGCAAACGTCGTAGAGAACATCCTGCACAACAGTTTTCTTAAAAAAAGCCCCGGTGTTATAGAGTTGACCTTTATCATTATCACTGGTATTTTTTTAGGGTTGTTGTTGCCGAGGTTGGGTGCGTTGGTTGGCTCTGTGGTTTCGATACTGTTAATGGTGTGTTATGTTACAGTGGGCATTTATCTCCTGACATATGCGGGGATATGGATAAACTACACGTATCCACTTACGAATATGTTTCTGATATTTTTTTCGCAGACACTGGTCAAGTTCTTCCTGGAGGAACGGAGGGCCAGGGATATAAAGAGGATGTTTTCCAGATATGTCTCCCCCAAGATAGTGGAGGAGCTTATCAACCACCCCGAAGAGGCCCACCTGGGTGGACACAAGAGGCTCATTACGGTGTTGTTTTCAGACATTGCCGGCTTTACGAATCTCTCCGAAAACCTTTCCCCTGAGGAGGTGGTGGGCAGACTCAATGAGTATTTCACGGAGATGGTAGGGCTGATATTTCAGTACAATGGCACCTTGAACAAGTTCATCGGGGATGCGCTGATGGCGTTCTGGGGGGCGCCGCTGTCACAGCCAGACCAGGCCGAGCTTGCGGTCAAGTGCGCACTGCACATGATCACCCGTATAGAGGAACTTCAGGCCAAGTGGCGTGCCGAGGGCAAGATAATCATTGACATCGGCATCGGTCTCAACACCGGAGAGGTGCTGGTGGGTAACATCGGGGCAGAGGGTATGCAGATGGATTACACGATCATTGGAGACGACGTAAATCTCGGCTCCCGGATTGAGGCGCTGACACGAAAATACAAGACCCACCTGTTGATTTCGGAGTTTACCGTGCAGTTGCTCAGAGAGGGGATCGCCAATGGCAAGATAAAAGGTCTCTCCGTGCGAGGCATAGAAAAGGTCGTGGTCAAAGGCAAGAAAAAACCCGTAACCATCTACGAAGTCACCTCACTCGACCCCGAAACCCCCGCCATCCTCACCGAACCCCAGGAAGACAGAGTCGTACAGTACAAGGAAAAATAACTCAACGTTCGCACCTGTTCAGCAAAAGTCGAAAAAATGCCGTGTGCTGGGTGCATAAGAAAGTAGTTGGTGGCTT
>NZ_JABXWD010000505.1 GCF_019173545.1 Candidatus Magnetobacterium casense
GACACAGATGGGCGCAAAATACCATTTCTTGTCATTCCCGTGAAAACGGGAATCCATTTTCAAAAACCGCATAAAAAGCCAGTTAATAAAAAAGTGCAAAAGTATAGTTCTATGTCTTTCAGGGGATTGTTGTATCTGTAATATCGTGAGATTGCATTTAAAATCACAGACGGGGTTGACACCTTGACCGTGATTTGTTTGCCGGTGAGGTGTGCCATTTCTTTTACCGTGAGGATGTCCATGGGGTTGGCCATGGTAATGGTCAGGTCGCGGTTTAAAAATTCCAGGGGGATTAAAATATTTTTCTTTGCCACGCCCTCAGGGATGAGTTCCAGAGCCTCTATGTCAGGCGTAACGTTTGTCAGGTCTACAAAGGGGATTCCCAATTGGGTTGAGAAGGCCATGGAGATATCATTTTCGCTGACGACTCCATGTTCAATGAGCAGTTCGCCTAATTTTTTTGTGCAGTCCCTTTGCAGGGCGAGCATCTCCGTCAACTTCTGCTCCGTGATCAAACCTGCGTCTACGAGGATGTCTCCCAGTCGTTTTACGTCTTTTTTATGATAATAGCCAACTATCCCCTTTCGTATATCCGTTGCCGTAGAGACCTTGAGTTTTATTTTCTTACCCGAAGCGAAGGTCAGTATATCAACAATCTCTCTGTCAAGGGGGTTGGTTATGGCTACGTAGAGGAGGTTTTCTTCAACACATAGCGGCATTACCAGGTGCTTGGAGGCCAGCTTCTCAGGGATAAGTTTCAAGGCCTCCGGCTGACACTGGTAGTCATTGAGTTCAATAAACGGGATGCTCAGTTGAAGCGATATCGCACTGGCCAGGTCTTTTTCTCTGATGCAACCTTCTTCGATCAGGATGTTTCCCAATCGTTTTTTGTTATTCTTTTGGATTTCAATGGCACGTCTGATGTGTTCAGGTTCCACGAGTCCGGCTGCCACCAAGATATCACCCAACATCAGCTTTTTATACGTTTTGTTCTGGAGCATACCGTTAACGGACAGGATATCGGAGTTCACGGGGATTGCCCCCAGGCATTGCGTCTTTACGGTGTTGTAAAACCTGTCGATTGTCTCATTTATCTCCGTCTGGGTGGATATCACAACCTTGATGATCATACCCGTGGCAATGGTAATGGAGTTGATGGCATTGATGTCCAGGGGGTTGGCCATGGCGACAATCAGCACCCGTTTGATGATGCTCAGGGGGATGATCAGGTGCGTCCGTGCCAGCCCCTCGGGGATGAATTGCAGGGCATCCTGGTTTGGTTCAACTGTCCGCAGCTCCTTGTACGGGAAGCCAAGTTGCGATGCACAGGCAAGCACTATATCTTTTTCGGTTGCCACGTTGTCGGAAACGAGTATATCTCCCAGTCTTCTGTTGTCTTTCCGTTGTTTTTCGAGCGCCTGATCAAGCTGCTGCCCGGTGATTACCTTTGCCTTTATGAGTATATCGCCTAGCTGTTGCACCTTTAGGCCATCGTAGAATCTGATGATGGCCTTTCTTATATCGGTAGTGGTAGCCACGTTGGTTTTGATCTCCTTACCGGTGGCAAACCTTATGGCTCCCAGGAGGTGGTCATCGAGGGGGTCGGCCATAGCAACGCTTAACCGGTCGCTTTCAAAGCTCATTGGCAGGGTCAGATACCTCTTGGCAAGCCCCTGAGGGATAATCCTCATGGCCACGTGGTCCGGCTCAAAGGTGCGCAGATCAACATAGGGGATGCCTAACTGAGTAGAAAACGCCTTTACTATATCCTCCTCCTTGATCCACCCCTTCTGGCATAAAATGATTCCAAGACGCTTCTTCGTTTTTTTCTGCTCCTCCAACGCCTCTTGCAACTGCTTTAAATCGATCAGGCCGGACCGCACTAATATATCGCCCAATTTTTCACTTGTATTTAAAACCAATACCTAATCTCCTTATATATTAATCTTTATAGTATCTATGGTTTCGCACTTTCTGGATTCCTGCTTACGCAGGAATGACACAGATGGGCGCAAAATACCATTTCTTGTCATTCCCGTAAAAACGGGAATCCATTTTAAAAAACCGCATAAAAAGCCAGTTAATAAAAAAGTGCAAAAGTATAGAGAAGATACAGATGTGTCATTACGCGGAGATGCAGGATGCGCTACAAGGACGGTGCGTTTAGAGTTGCTCT
>NZ_JABXWD010000506.1 GCF_019173545.1 Candidatus Magnetobacterium casense
CGACGATATCACCGGTGTTGACGTCCACCTTCAGGCGGAGTTTGTCCGAGTTGAGGTCTAATACGCCACTGCCACTGCCTTGGGAGCGCTCCGTCTTTGCCACGATGTCCTTGAGGGTTACGACGTCGCCAACGATGTCCACGCTGCCTGAGACCTCGGTTACGCGCTTGAGGATGTTTTCGTTGTTGACTCTTGCGGCCTTTTCAGCAGCCGGAGTGGTCTTGTAGACAAACGTGGAACTGGGATTAAAGTCGGCCCCGCTTGAGTAGACGTTGCCGCGCACCTTGCCAGGGGACAGGCCCGGGTCCCAGTTGATCAGCTTAAAGACCGGCTTGCTGTCAATGTTATCGGCCTTGATATCCACGGTGAACTTATTGACAACGGGCATTGCCAGCGTGACCTCGCCCTGGGCATTGCCGTTGTAGACCCTGGCATCCTTTGTGATAAACTTAAGGGTCGGGCCATCGTAGATGACCTTGCAGGAGAGGCCGTCAACGTCTATGCCATAGAAGCTAGCCGTTTTGAGGGCGGCGTTTGCCTCGCCCCTGAGCTTTTTATTTGGGCCATTTATGGCGGCGTTGAAAGTGCCTTTAAAGCTGACGTCGCCTTTTATCGGTTCCTTTTCGCCGATCAGCTCCAACAGCGTTTCGATATGGAGCCTGCCGCCGGTGGAGAGTGCCAGTTGCAGTCCGTTTGTTGCATCGTAGTTAATCGGCCCTTCAATTGAGACATTGCCTGCCCCGGGATTTTTGAGGCCCAGGAGGCGCTTGATATATGCCATCTCCACGGATACCTTGCTTCTGAGCGCCACGTTGTCCACCGTGGATTTGCCATTGAGCTTGCCAATAAGTCGGAGGTTCAGCCCATCAGACTTCAACGATGCCTCCTCGACGTTGTAGGCGATTCCATTGGCAGAGGTGGACTTGAGTTTGAGGACAACGGTCTTAAAGTTGACTTTGTCGTGGAGCTTGGGCTTTAGGGTATTTGAATAAAACGCCAGGTCTGTCATTTTTAGTCTAAGCCCTGTCATATTGGGCAGCGCCTGCCCCTTGAGTTCCCCCAGGGACAGATCGGCATCTTTAGTGCCGTCGTAGAACTTCACCGACATCCCTCTGAGGTTGAAGGAGCCTGGTTCAACGGACATGGCTTTTTTTTGCGAGGGCGTTTTCTTTTGTTTTGCGATGACTTCTTCTATGTATGCCCGTGAGGTATCCACGGAGAGATTGCTGACAAAGACCTTTTGCAACACGAGCCTGTTGTACAATAACGGTAGGATGTTGACGTACACATCAGCAGAGCCGAGGTGGAGGATCGGTTTTCCCTTCTTGCCGGAGGCCACGGTCAGTCCCCTGATATGCACGGATGGTGGAAGGAGGATAATGTACGCATTATCAATTGTCACATCCCTGCCCAGGAGTTTCTCTAACTGCGAGGTCAGTTCAGCTTTAAACAACCCATTGACATAACGATAGGCTGCCGTACTCAAGTATGCCAGCAACAGTGCCGCCATCAGGGCAACCAAGATACGTCTTAGTTTAACACGTTCCATAGTTGCCCCATCAAGACCATGATCGTCTCCGTCTCAACGGGCTTCTTTATCATTTTGGCGCCTGTAACAAAGAAAACATCATGTGCTATATCCATCTCCGTATTGACGCGTGCCATCATGATATCGAGGGCATTGTTGGAAAACACACTTACGATGTCGTGCAGCAGTCCTATTCTGTCGGTCGATATGGTTTCAAAGACCGTATAGTGTCGTGCGGGGTCGTTGTCCACCTCCAGGAATGGTGCGATCCTGGTATCTCTGCGTGGATATTTCCTTACAACGAGGGGGGGGACCGTGTCGGGGTTTTTTGGCACACACACCTGTCTCAGTTCTGCCTCGATGAGTTCATCCATGCCCTCCCACCAGAGTTCCTTATAGTTTGAGACCTGGAGCCTGTCTATGACATATCCGTTGGTGCTTGCAAACGTGCGCAGTGAAAGGATATTGAGCGCCCTCAACGACAACACGCCAACGATGTCACTGAGCAGTCCGGCCCTGTCCCTGGCCAGTACGGTAAGTTCCGTTGTGTTTCCGGTCCGATGTTCGAGGCTCAGGGCAAACCCGCACGTGTTAAACACTCTGAGGAGTTCAACCTCCCGGCGCATCTTTTTTGGGGCAGTGGT
>NZ_JABXWD010000507.1 GCF_019173545.1 Candidatus Magnetobacterium casense
TCTGGCAGGACACTATAAATGGCGATATAGAAATCCGCGCCATGACAGGGAGTTCTGTAAAGATTACCAAAATATTGCCAAACATCACGGCAGACCTGCACTGGCAACTACGGGGTGTTGGCGACTTCAACGGCGACGGAACAAGCGATATCATCTGGCAAAACGAAACAACAGGGCAGATATGTTTCTGGTTGATGAATGACCTGGCCATTAAAGATGCAGGGTTCTACGGGCCGGTTGACAGTCAGTGGCAGATAGTGGGCACCGGGGACTTCAATGCAGACAAGAAGTATGACGTCATGTGGCGAAACATCAAAACAAACGACATGTATCTCTGGGTCATGGATGGTATGACTATATTAAGAGTGGGGTTGGTGGTAAAAGGACTGCCGGTAGAGTGGCGGAGTGAATAGGAAGGAACTACTTTGGGGTTATAGAGTTTTTTTTATTTAATCAGGGGCATCATTCAGAGATTGGTATCTGTGTTAAGCACCAACCTTGTTGGGTCACAGAGCCAAGATGCAAAATGTTTTAGGAGGAAGTATGTTTGGACGAGAGAACAACCAAACAAGTGTGAAGTATCTCCAGTTATACAGCGTCTTTAGCATAAGGGTGTTGTTTATGCTAACGCTGATCGCTGTATTTGGGGCCATGTGCATCAACAACGTCTATGCTGGAACCATCCGTCTGCCACAGACGGGCCAGACAGTGAGCTACGCATCAGGTGACGACAGCGCAATCAAGGCAGGAGTAGCCTGGCCGGTTCCCAGGCTTATGGACAATGGTGACCAGACGGTTACCGACAAGCTCACGGGGCTGATCTGGGCACAAGAAGCAGGTACGGCGACTGTAGGTGGTTGTCTCGGTGGTCCCAAGACCTGGCATGCAGCATTGGATTACGTGGCCTGTTTAAATGCCGCTAACTACCTCGGACACAATGACTGGCGGCTACCCAATATCAATGAGTTGCAAAGCCTGATTGACGGTCAAAGGGATAACCCGGCGCTTCCATCAGGTCATCCCTTTCAACATGTGCAATCTAATGGGTCATATACGCTCAGGTATTGGTCGTCCACTGCTCTTGGTTATTCAGGAACGGAATATGTGTGGACTCTCATTATAAGTGATGGCTTTGTTGCATATGCCCATATGAATAACCAACATGATGTCTGGCCAGTACGGGGGAGTAATGGGCCAATCTTTCCGGCTATGACGCCGCAAACGGGCCAGACAGTGAGCTACGCCTCAGGTGACGATGGAGCAGTCAGGGCAGGAGTGGCCTGGCCGGACCCTAGGTTTACGGACAACGGCGATCAGACGCTTACCGACCAGCTTACGGGGTTGGTATGGCCAAGTGATGCCGGTACACCATCCGTGAACAATTGCACAGATGGTCAAATGAACTGGCAAGCGGCGCTTAGTTATGTGAGCTGCCTTAATACCAACAACTACCTTGGTCATAACGACTGGCGTCTGCCAAACAGGACAGAGCTTAGGAGCATAGTTGATTTTGGGACGTTTTCCCCAACGTTTAAATACCCCTTTCACAACGGGGATGGTACTCCCTATTGGTCATCCAGCACTTGTGCAAGCAGTATGGTATCTGCATGGATTATCGGCACATATGGCCCAGTGGAAATCAGCCAGAAGGCCGGCTACTTCCTGGCTTTGCCTGTACGTAATGGTTCTGTGACACCAGCGTGTACAAGCTACACAGTTACCCCGGCAAGCAGGAACTTGCCATCAACCGGTGGTACCGACAGCGTAAACGTAACGGCAAATACCGGCTGCGCATGGACAGCCTCAAGCAACGTTGCCTGGATAACAATCAACGCAGGCAGTTCCGGCAGTGGCAACGGCAACGTAAGCTACACGGTGGCAGCCAACACAGGCACGAGTTCCCGCACTGGTACGATGACAATAGCAGGACAGGCCTTTACCGTAACCCAGGCTGCTGCGACCCCAACATGTACAAGTTACACAATCACCCCAACGAGCAAGAGCTTCCCCTCCTCCGTTGGCACCGACAGCGTGAGCGTAACGGCAAACACCGGTTGCTCATGGTCGGCATCAAGCAACGCCGCCTGGATAACGATCAACGCCGGTAGTTCCGGCAGTGGCAATGGTTCAGTAAGTTACACGGTAGCAGCCAACA
>NZ_JABXWD010000508.1 GCF_019173545.1 Candidatus Magnetobacterium casense
CACAGATGGGCGCAAGATACCATTTCTTGTCATTCCCGTGAAAACGGGAATCCATTTTCAAAAACCGCATAAAAAGCCAGTTAATAAAAAAGTGCAAAAGTATAGTATATCAAAAACATTAAGGAGGAAGTATACATGGCAATAACGCGTAGGGAGTTTCTCAAGACTGCTGCTGCCGTCTATGCGGCCACGGCTGCCGGCATTTTTGTGCCTGAGGAGTTGCAGGCGGCTGCGGCAAAGGCTGAGGCAGACTGGAAATGGGACAAGTCGGTATGCAGATTCTGTGGTACCGGCTGCGGCATCATGGTTGCCGTCAAGGGGGACAAGATCGTTGCCGTTAAGGGCGATCCCGCCGCTCCGGTCAACAAGGGGCTCAACTGTATCAAGGGCTACTTTAACGCAAAGATAATGTACGGAGCCGACAGACTCACGGAGCCGTTGATGAGGGTCAACGACAAGGGAGAGTTCGACAAGAAGGGTACTTTTAAACCAGTCAGTTGGAAGCGTGCCTTTGACGAAATGGAAAAGCAGTGCAAAAAGGCTTACAAGGAACTCGGCCCTACCGGTATAGCCATGTTTGGTTCCGGACAGTATACCATCATGGAAGGCATTGCAGCCGTAAAGTTTATGAAGGGCGGTCTCAGAAGCAACAATATAGACCCTAACGCCAGACACTGCATGGCAAGTGCCGTTGTTGGCTTTATGCAGACATTTGGGATCGACGAACCACCCGGTAACTACGACGATATGCACCATGCCGATACCATCGTTTCCCGGGGGGCCAACATGGCCGAAATGCACCCCATCCTCATGGTCCAAGGTCACGGACAGAAAGCTCAGTGACAAGCACAATGTCAAGGTGATTAACCTCTCTACCTACGCCAACAGGTGCTCCAACATAGCGGACATCGAAATCATATTTAAACCCAGTACAGACCTGGCAATCCTCAACTACCTCATCCGTGAGATCGTTGTCGAAAGACCCGATGCAATAGACGCCGATTTTGTCAAAAACTACTGCGTCTTTGCCACCGGTCCGGTTGACATTGGCTACGGGATGCGCAACAACCTCAAGCACCCGTCGTTTAGCGAAAAGGAGACCGATACGGTGGCCAAGGAACTGTCAAAGGTTATTTCGGAGGACGAGGCCATAGCACTTAAGGCCCTCGGCATAAAGGCCGGAGACAAGATGGAGAACAAGAACACCATCACTGCTGGCAAACATTGGCTGATCTCCCTGGAGGACTTCAAAAAGGGCGTGGAACCATATACCCTGGAATATGTTGCAGCCCTCTCCAAGGGTGACCCCGGCGAGTCACTGAATGAGTACTCAAAGAAGCTGAGGATACTTGCTGATATGTACCTGGACAAGGACAAAAAGGTAACCAGCTTCTGGACTATGGGGTTCAATCAACACATACGCGGCTCATGGATAAACAACATGATCTACTCGTTGCACCTGCTCCTTGGCAAGATGTGTCAGCCCGGCAACGGGGCATTCAGTCTCACCGGACAGCCAAGTGCCTGCGGTACGGCCAGAGAGGTTGGCACCTTCTGCCACAGACTTCCTGCCGACATGGTCGTAGACAACCCCGACCACAGGGCAAAGACTGAAAAGCTGTGGAAACTGCCTGAAGGCACCCTCAACCCCGTAATCGGCTCACACTACACCAAGATCATGCGTGACCTCGAGGACAAGAAAGTCAAGTTCGCCTGGGTACAGGTCAACAACCCATGGCACAATACGGCCAATGCCAACCACTGGATAAAGGCGGCCAGGGAAATGGACAACTTCATCGTGGTATCCGAGGCCTATCCGGGGATCACGGCCAAGGTGGCCGACCTCATACTGCCCACGGCGATGATCTTTGAAAAGTGGGGCGCCTACGGTAACGCCGAAAGACGCACACAGCACTGGCGTCAACAGGTCACTCCGGCAGGCAAGAGCACGTCGGACCTGTGGCAGATCGTGGAGTTCTCAAGGCGCTTCACCCTGGCCGATGTGTGGACGCAACACAAGATTGGCGATGCGATCATGCCTGACGTCCTGTCAAAGGCCGAAGCAATGGGCTATAAATCAACCGACACCCTGTATGACGTCCTGTTTGCCAACAAAGATGCCAAGACCTACAAGTGGCCCGACCCGGT
>NZ_JABXWD010000509.1 GCF_019173545.1 Candidatus Magnetobacterium casense
GGGCATCCACTTCTGGCGCATCCGCAAAGACGGTGGGATGACAAAACCCGACGCCTTCTCCATCACCGACAACGACGCCAGCTACGTCCTGCCCCCACAGAAGACCGGCGGCATCTTCACCACACACAAGACCTACGGCCTGATGGAACTGGCAGACGGCAAGACCCCCGCCGTGGACAGAGACGTCGAAAACACCGTCATGAGCTGGCCAAATCTCCTGATAGCCGAACTGGCCGTGTTCATGTTTACCCTGGCCATTGCACTGGTGTACTCCTACTACATAGATGCACCGTTGAAGGAGTTTGCAAATCCGCTGATACCGGAGAATCCGGCAAAAGCGCCGTGGTACTTCCTTGGTCTGCAGGAGCTGTTGTCCTACTCGGCCTTTATGGGAGGCGTGGGATTGCCCGGGCTGGCGCTCTTTGGTCTTATCCTGATACCCTATCTGGACAGAGAACAATACAACGTTGGTATATGGTTCACGGACAAAAAGGGCAGAGCCGTGGCATTAGAGGCATTTATCATCAGCGTAGTTGTGGTGATAGGGATGCTGGTCTTTGCCGTAAAGTTCGGTTGGCTCAGAAACTGGTTCCCCGACATACCGCAAATAATTATCACGTTCATAAATCCCGGCAGCTTATGGGTGGCGTTTATGATGGCGTGGTCGCTACATGTCATCAAGCGGACTGGTTCAACGAGGATGGGCGCTATGGCGTTGTTTGTGATGTTTCTGGTCAGCTACGTGATACTGACGTACTTTGCCACGGAACTGCGCGGACCTAACTGGGAATTTTACTGGTCAAAGGACCAGTGGCCGATCCACTGATGCCGGATAAGGTGTACACATAGATGATTAACAATAGAATAATCGATTAAGAGGTAAAAATGTATAGTAGATTTTACTTATCCGTACTATTAATATCATCGCTTCTTGTCATGACCTACCTTGCGTTGGTGGCATTTCATGGGGTGATGCCTGAGTGGAAATACTATCAGCTTGAGTACAAAGACATGCTGATAAAAAACGCAAAGGATGACTCATCAAGAAAGAGGGCGGAGGGCTTTGATGTGAAGTTGCAGCAGATATATCTCAGCGTCCTGAAGAAGGAAGACCGCTGCACGAGCTGTCACATAGGCGTAGACAACCCCATGATGGCAAGCGCCAAGGTCCCCTTTAAGGCACACAGCGGTGATTACCTGGCAAATCATCCGATAGATAAGTTCGGTTGTACCGTCTGTCACGAGGGACAGGGGCTTGCCACCAACAAGCGTGAGGCCCATGCCAAGGGACACACCTACTGGGACAATCCTATACTGCCGCTAAACTATACGCAGAGCGCCTGTGTACAGTGCCATGACGTTGACATGCTGAGTACCAAGGGCGGAGATAAGGTTGCCGAGGGTGACAAGCTCTTCCGTGAAAAGGGTTGTCAGGGCTGTCACAAGATAAACAAGGTCGGCGGAGACCTTGGCAAGCCCCTTGATGGTGTGGGATATCGTCCGATAGCTTACTTTTCGATGAAGCACGTCGTTGGCGATCACACGGTGCCCAACTGGTTGAAGCAGCACTTTGATGACCCGCGGGCCATAGTCCCTGGCAGTGAGATGAAGGTCAGGTTCAAAGACGCCGAGGCAGACCTGATGACGATCTTTTCGTTGACCCTCAGACCGTATGAGCTGCCTTTGGAGTACCGCAACAAGACCTATGCACGTCCATCCAAACAGGAGGGTGAGACGCTGTACAAGATGTACTGCAGTGCCTGTCACGGAGATGGCACAAAGAGCGTGTACGACGAAATATTCAAACGCACCATACCGGCGATACAGAATCCGTCGTTTTTAAAGCTCACAGATGACAAGAATCTCGAAACGATTATCAAAGAGGGTCGCAACGGCACTCAGATGACGGCATGGAAGTCAACGGCTGCAGGGGTTAGTGACGAGGAGATCGAGTCGATCATACAATACCTGGTCAGCAATAGGCCGGCCGAGGGCCATGAACCCTTCCCGATCAAGGACATCAATGCCAACGTCGAACACGGCAAGGAGGTCTTTGAATTGCACTGTGCCGTGTGTCATGGCAAGGATGGCAAGGCCGGAGAGAACCTGATAGGTATAAACCTCAGAAATCCTGCGGTTACAAAGC
>NZ_JABXWD010000051.1 GCF_019173545.1 Candidatus Magnetobacterium casense
AGGAATGACAAACTTGGAAAAAGCCTGTAACTGTCATTCCTGCGAAAGCAGGAATCCATGCCTTTAAACCATGAAATTAATTTTACCATGCTTTTTAAAGAGGATACCTCCTGGATATATACATCAAGATAAACCTGCGTAAAAATGTGAAAACGCTTCAAGAGAATTGTGACGATACGTATGGCAAGTTGCATCTGGAGTGCGCTGCACCAGGGGAGATGGGCATCCCACGGTTGAAGGCGGAGCGTGAGTCAAAGCCAATGTCGATTGAGGAGGCGCTAACTGGCTATAAGAAGCGGATCGTAATCTTAGGCGACCCCGGTGCGGGCAAGACGACCCTGCTCAAGCACATTACCCTCAAGATGGCAGCCGATGACGTGAAGGATATCAAGGGCATACCGATATTTATCACCCTGAGGGATTACGTCAACAAATATAAGCCTGACCTGCTCGATTACCTCGATGAAGACCTTTCGAGGCGTTATGGCTTTAGCCACGCCAGGACGTATCTGGAGGAGGAGTTTAAGAGCGGCAATGTTGCTATCTTTTTTGACGGCCTCGATGAGGTCAGCGGTGGCGATCAAAACGAGGCCGGCGCAAACTACAGTAAGGTCGTAGGTGTTATCAACGACGTTGCCACGAAGTACATTAACTGTCCCATTGCCGTTACCTGCAGAAAGGCCGGCTGGAAGGGGGGCATAAAGGAAGCCTTCAGCATCTTTGAGGTGCTTGATTTCACGCATGAGGATATAGCAAACTTTGTAGCGAAGTGGTTCAAGGGTACGCCTGAGAAGGCCAGTGACAGGCCTGAGAAGGCCAAGGAGTTAAATCGTCAGTTAAGCAGGAGAACGAGGGTCAAGTCCCTTGCCGGCAATCCCCTGCTGCTGTCTTTTATCTGCATACTGTACGACAGGTTTGGGACATTTCCAAAGAGGAGGGGTACGCTTTATCAAAAGTGTGTGGATGTCCTTCTCAGTGAGTGGGATGAGAGCAGGGGGATAGAGCGTAGAAACATATTTGATCAGGACGATAAAAAACGGCTGTTACAGGATATAGCCTACAGGTATTTTATTAAAGGTGAGCGATATTTTAAGGAAGCAGACCTTATAAGTGCGATACAGGAGTGTTTACCGGACTTATACCTGAAGTCGGCAGAGGCAATGGAGATTTTGAAGGAGATAGCCGCTAATCATGGTTTGCTGAAAGAGCAGGCCGATGGTTGGTACGGTTTTATCCACTTGACGATACAGGAATATTTTGCTGCTCATCAGTTGAAAGATGACAGGGAGGGTTATGATATAGCCATAGCGAACAGTTTCAAGCCCTGGTGGGAGGAAGTTATCCTGCTCCTTGCCGGAATAGGAGATAGCACGGATTTAATAATCTTGTTATCCGACAAAGCGGATGACATCTTCGATCACAACCTCATACTTGCCGGAAGATGTCTTGCGGAGAAGCCGACACTGAAAGGCGGTGTCAAGCTCAGAGAGGTTGTGTTGAAAAAGCTCAAGGGTGTTGTAACCAACCGTACTTATTGGTTAAATACAGGCAGGGCTATTGATGTCCTGGCTGAAAACGGTGAGGTTGGGTTTTTGTTAGGTCTGTTACGCGATGATAATACACACCACTCTGTAAAAGACAGGATAGCAGATGCGTTGGGCAATATTGGTGATTCAAGCAGTGTGGCGGAATTGATGGCTATGCTCGATGGCGTAAGCTCTCATATTTGGCGTAACCTTGTACAAACGATAGGCAATCTCGCTAACACCAAGGAGCACTGCGAGGGGTTGTTGAAACTACGCTCAAATGCTATAGATAAAGACACCCTCCATTATGCCCTCTACCAAGTAAGCCGCCGGATCGGAATGACCATCGGCAAAGACGGCACGCTCATCGAAACATGAACGCCACCGACCACGCCAGATGTGCTTGCTCAGAGCAGGAAGTAAATGCACAGGGCTGCGATGATCAGTACAACGAGGGCAATGGCAATGCCCAGCTTCAACTTTGAGGCATCGGAGGCGGTAACTTCGGGCGTCAACTGAACCGTCTGTTCGATTTCCTGGGAGCGTTCGTAGTATTCCAGGGTGTTGAGGGGGATGGTCACATCATCGAGGGTCTTGTCTCTGTCGGGGTTGATCAAGAGGTCGTCGGCGTCACTCTTTAACTCCAGCAGGATAAGCGTTATGTTGTCTTGTTTTTGGAGGTTCTTTTTCAGTGCGTGTTGCACTATCACCTCACACTGCTCCTGAGCGGACTTATCCGGATGCAGCCGCAGCAATGTTGCGATTTCGTTTCTGTCCAGTGCGTCAGTCAGACCATCCGTACACATCAGAACCCTTTCGCCGTGCCGAAGCTCTATCGGTCTGTCGGAGATGTCAACACGCGGGATTTCCTCCAGTCCGAGGTAACTGGTCAGCATGTTTCTGTTTTGCTTGTTTGCCTCGAGGTCCTCTGTTGATATTTGGTCCAGCTTGTGCTTGACGTCCAGCTCGGCGCCGTAGGAGTGGATTTCGTTGACGTCCATGAGACGCCCCCCGCGGTAGAGAAATATCCGGCTGTCACCCACCGATACCCAAAATAACATGTTCGCCCGCATCACTACCGCCACAAGCGTTGTGCCCATGTCACTGTCCTGCCCCGCCTTGATGTTGGTATCGACGAGCTTTTGGTTGGCGCTTCTGAGCGCATCTCCGAGTGCCTCAGAGATAGACCGTCCGGGGGCTTTTCGCTTGTACGTCTCCACAAAGGTGTTGACCGCCAGGACGCTCGCCTTCCCGCCGCTGGTGTGCCCACCCATGCCATCGGCCACTACCGCCAGGAATCCACTGTCGGAGTTGACCACCTCACGCACCGGACTGAACAACGCAAAATAATCCTCCTGCCCCTTACGGTTGCCCTTGTCCTGCTCGTTGCCAAAGTCCAATGTCCAGCTTAGTACCGGCATCGCTCAATAATACCAACCTGAAAGCGTCAACTCTTGTCCAGACTTTCCCAGTTGAACTGCGCTGCACACAAGGGGAGAAAGACAAATGTCGTTTGCCCAAACTGAACCCTGTCGTATGCCGTCAGCTTTGCCGGTTGGCGCACCTTTTCGCCATTGAGCTTGACCGCCTGATTTTTCTTGCGTAGCAGATAAAAACTGTTCTCATCGGGGTCGTATTCAATCTCTGCGTGGTCGCGCCTGGAGATCATGTCATCGCCCTTGATAGAGATGTGCAGGTCTCTGGAGTCGTCACGACCAACCTCGTTGATACCGGGCCTTATGCGGTAATCCTTCCCCTTTTCGCTGCCATCTATGCACACCAGCCATCCCACCACGGGATTAAACCCCGCCTTCTTCTTAAAGATGCTCTTGGTGACAACATCGGCCTCCTCAGCGGCAGGTACCGGCGGCTTGGGCGCACTGACCTCCGCCTTGGGTACAGTGACATCTTGCGCGGGCGCAGCGACCTTGGGCACGTTAATGACTGGAATAGTCGTCGCCTTGTCATCAACACCGGCATGAGCCATCCGGTTGAATACGCCGGTGCCGATCTTCTCGTCCTGTGCATTTCTGCAGTAAGGACATTCAGGGTTTTTCTCAGGATTGTAATAGTGCATGTCGGCAGGACATCTTTTCATTGCCATAAACAATCACTCCTTCAATTATCATACTAAGCGTGTTTCCGTTAATCACCCAATATTATAGCAACATGACAGAAGAATTTCAAGACCTAAAAAAAACAGACTATCACACCAGGGTCAATCCACCTGGCAATCCGTCCCAGATATTTTTATTTTCTTGTTGTAAAAATTCTTGCTGTAAAAAATCATGTGATGACATACATAGCACGTTTCAAAAAAGAAAGAAAGGGGCGGCTCCGCCCCCCTTCAGAACCCCCTGCAAGGGGGCCAGCCCCCTTGACCCCATAATGCTTAACCTTCTACCATCACACTACCATCACAGAAATATTTACAGGAACAATATTTTTGACAAGGCCGGAAAATTTTTCCTTGACAACAATTGAATGTTTTGGCTAATATACTTCTGCGGTTTTATGCTTAAAGATAAAACGAATCTTCTTTATAGAAATAGGGAGGTACTATGAGAATAGTCTTGCTCGGAGCCCCAGGCGCAGGTAAGGGAACGCAGGCAAAAAAACTGATCGATATGTACGGTATACCACAGATATCGACGGGAGATATACTCAGAAAGGCCGTCGCCGACGCTACCCCGCTAGGCAAAGAGGCCAAGGGATACATGGACAGAGGCGAACTGGTCGCCGACAGCGTAGTCATAGGCATGGTCAAGGAACGCCTGACGCAGAGCGACTGCCAAAAGGGATTCATCCTCGACGGCTTCCCAAGAAACACCGCACAGGCTGAAACCCTCGATGCTACACTGGCCTCCGTGGGAATGCCCCTGCAAGTGGCCCTCAGCGTCGATGTGGACTTCGACGTCCTGCTCAAAAGACTCACAGGAAGACGCACCTGCAAAGGTTGCGGGCAGATGTATAACATATACTTCTCACAACCCAAAAAAGAGGGTAGTTGCGACAAATGCCCCGGAGAACTCTACCAAAGAGACGACGACAAAGAAGAAACCATCAAGAAAAGACTCGACGTCTATCGCTCACAAACAGAACCGTTGATCGACTACTACGGAAAAAAAGGAATCCTGAAGAGGGTTGAGGGCACGGGCGACATCGACGAAATCTTCAAAAAGATATGCTCCATTTTATCGTCATAAATTTTAAGGACATACAAAAAAATCATCAGGAGGAAGTTTAGAAATGGCATTAGTTAAGCCGCACGGAAAAGACAAGGTGCTCAAACCTCTCTTACTTACGGGAGCCGCACTGCAAGAGGAAAAGAATAAGGCCAAAACCCTTACACAGATCAAGATGGCCTCAAGGGAAGTCGGAGATATCATAATGCTCGGAATCGGCGGGTTTACCCCCCTGGATGGCTTCATGGGCTATGACGACTGGAAGGGCGTCTGCGATTCCTACAAGATGGCCGATGGCACGTTCTGGCCAATCCCGATCACCCTGTCAACGTCAAAGGACCAGGCCGACGGCCTCAAGGCTGGACAAGAAATAGCCCTTGTCGATGAGGAAAGCGGCGAAGTAATGGGCACCATGACCGTCAGAGAAAAATACACAATCGATAAGGTACACGAGTGCAAGACCGTATTCCGCACCGATGACAAGGAGCATCCCGGCGTAGCGCTGGTCATGTCCCAGGGCGACGTCAACCTGGCCGGCCCCGTAAAGGTGCTCAGTGAAGGTACCTTCCCCACCGAATATGCCGGCATCTACCTGACCCCGGCAGAGACTCGCAAGATGTTCGAAGACAAGGGCTGGAGCAGAGTTGCAGCATTCCAGACCAGAAACCCCATGCACCGCTCGCACGAGTTCCTCGCAAAGATAGCCATCGAAATCTGCGACGGCCTCCTGATACACCAGTTGCTTGGCAAACTCAAGCCCGGCGACATACCCGCCCCCGTGCGCAAGGACTGCATCAACGCCCTGATAGAGAACTACCTCGTCAAAGACACCTGTATCCAGGCCGGTTATCCGCTGGATATGAGATATGCCGGCCCCAGAGAGGCCCTGCTACACGCCCTGTTCAGACAGAACTACGGTTGCAGCGACCTCATCGTCGGCAGAGACCACGCCGGCGTGGGCGACTACTACGGCCCGTTTGACGCACAACACATCTTTAAAGAAATCCCCGCCGATGCCCTCGAGACAAAGGCAATGAATATAGACTGGACGTTCTACTGCCACAGGTGCGACGGCATGGCATCAATGAAAACCTGTCCGCACGGTAAGGCAGACAGACTCATGTTGAGCGGCACGGCATTAAGAAAGATGCTCTCCGAAGGCACAGATGTCCCTGACCACTTCAGTCGCCCCGAGGTACTGGAGATTCTCAGGAAGTACTATGCCGGTCTGACAGAAAAGACAGAGATCAAACTGCACAGAGCAGCCACAGGCGGATAGCAGAGATATAAAAGATTGCAGGGGGAGCGAAATCACCCCCTTGCTTTCTACAGAAGGATAGAAGGGTTTTAAGGATTGATGGTTTTATATAGTGGCTTTTTAAGCCATAATGTTATAGTTTAAAAGGAGGTTTTTGTATGCCTAGTTTTGTAATGACTGAGAAGTGTGACGGTTGCAAGGGACAAGAAAAAACAGCATGTATGTACATCTGCCCAAACAATCTGATGAAGCTTGACCGTGATAGGATGAAGGCTTTTAACCAGGAGACCGAACAGTGCTGGGAATGCTACAACTGCGTAAAAATATGCCCGCAGCAGGCAATAGAGGTTAGAGGTTATCAGGACTTCATCCCGCTGGGTGGAAACGTAATCCCGATGAGGGGTTCAGACTCGATCATGTGGACCGTAAAGTTCCGCAACGGCTCACTGAAGAGATTCAAGTTCCCAATCAGAACAACAGCCGAAGGATCGGTAGACCCGTACAAGGGCAAGCCAGAGCCTGATTTCAGCACACTCAAGAAACCTGGTTTCTTCAACTTGGCTCAGGTCAAGACAATTAAATAAAGGAGGAGATAAGAATGGAAAAAGAAACTTGTACGTTTTCATACTGCGCACGGCCGGAGATAATCGAGCACGAAACCGATATACTGCTCATCGGCGGTGGCATGGCCAACTGTGGAGCTGCCTTTGAGGGTGCCCGCTGGGCCACACCAAAGGGCGTAAGGATAACCCTCGTAGACAAGGCCGCTATGGACAGAAGCGGCGCCGTCGCTATGGGACTCTCCGCCATCAATACATACATGGGCGAAAACGACCCTGCCAACTATGTAAAATATGTAAAGGGCGATCTCATGGGCATAATCAGAGAGGACCTGGTATATGACGTAGGCAGACACGTCGATGACTCCGTACACCTCTTTGAGGAGTGGGGATTACCCGTGTGGAAGCGCGCCGATGACGGCCACACAATGGACGGCGCACAGCCTGCCAAGAAACTCTCCGAAGGCGGTAAGCCGGTAAGAAGCGGTAAGTGGCAGATCATGATAAACGGTGAGTCATACAAGGTCATCGTAGCAGAAGCCGCCAAAAAAGCACTGGAATTCAACAGACAGGGCACCGGCGTAGCTCAGAACCTCTTTGAAAGAGTGTTCATCGTTAAACTCTTACCTGACCCCAAGGATGCCAACAGGGTAGCGGCAGCCATCGGATTCAGCGTCAGAGAGAACAAGGTGTATATATTTAAGGCAAAGGCCATGCTCCTGGCCGCCGGTGGAGCCGTTAACTGCTTCAGACCGCGTTCGGTTGCAGAAGGCCAGGGTAGGGCATGGTATCCAATATGGAACGCCGGCTCAACCTACGCAATGGCAGCACAGATGGGCGCAGAACTCGTCCTGATGGAGAACAGATTCGTACCTGCAAGGTTTAAGGACGGATACGGCCCCGTAGGCGCATGGTTCTTGTTCTTTAAGGCCAAGGCCACCAACGCCCTCGGCGAAGACTACTGCGTAACCCACTTTGAGGCCACCAAGGCCAAGTACGGCAGTTACTGCAGCGACCCACACAAACTCGGTACCGCCATCAGAAACCACATGATGATGATCGATATGAAGGCCGGTAAGGGCCCGATCTACATGAACACCCACCATGCAATGGCAGAACTGGCAAAGACCATGGACGCCAAGCAGATCAAGCACCTCGAAGCCGAAGCATGGGAAGACTTCCTCGACATGTGTATCGGACAGGCCGGTGTATGGGCCGGATACAACATCGACCCCAGCAAGACACCGTCTGAAATCATGCCCACGGAACCATATCTCTTAGGCTCACACGCAGGATGCGCCGGCATATGGGTCAGCGGACCGGACGACCTGGGCGCTCCAAAAGAATGGAACTGGGGCTACAACAGAATGTCCACCGTCAAGGGCTTATTCACAGCCGGTGACGGCGTAGGCGCCTCCGGTCACAAGTTCTCCTCAGGCTCACACGCCGAAGGCAGAATCGCCGCCAAGGCAATGGTCGCCCTGTGCCTGGATGAACCAGACTACAAGCCCGAACTCTCAAAGTCAGTGGACGAACTGGCCGGTGAAATCTACCTGCCATACGAAATATACGAAAAGTACAAGAACTACAGCACAGACCCACATACCAACCCCAACTACATCAGACCCAAGATGCTTCAGGCCCGCCTGCAGAAGATCATGGACGAGTACGTAGGCGGCGTATCAACCTGGTACATGACCAGTAAGACAATGCTCGAAAAAGGCCTCGAACAACTGGTCCTGCTCAAGGAAGATTCACTGAAGATGGCAGCGGCTGACCTGCACGAGCTTATGAGATGCTGGGAAAACTACCACAGAATCTGGGCCGGTGAGTCACACGCCAGACACATCCTCTTCAGGGAAGACTCCAGATACCCCGGATACTACTACAGAGGCGACTTCGACCTCGTAGACGATACAAACTGGAAGTGCTTCACCATTTCCAAGTTCAACAACAGCACACAGCAGTGGGAGCTCTCAAAGAGAGATTATGTACAGCTGATCCCTGACTAAGATAAACACTAAATAGCGCCTTACAGGTGCGGTAGAAAGGGTCGCTGCCCTCAGCAATGAGGGGGCCGGAAAGGGGGCCCTCAACAGGGAATGCCCAACAACAGGGATACCCTCAGAGGGATACCCCCCAATGGCAACAGCGACCCCTGCCACATCTGAGACCGTTTAATGTTTGAAGGAAACGCGGAGGATTTTTTTTATGTCAGATAAAAAGAGTATTTTGGTAATAGGTGGAGGCATAAGCGGGCTTACCACTGCAATAGAGGCTGCCGAGACAGGTTACAACACAATCATAGTGGAAAAAAACCCCTACCTCGGTGGGCGCGTAGCACAGTTAAACCGTTATTTCCCGAAACTATGTCCGCCATACTGCGGATTAGAAATAAACTTCAAGAGAATAAAGCAAAACCCCAATATAAAGTTCTATACAATGGCAGAGGTTGACAGTGTAAGCGGTACGGAGGGCAACTTCTCCGTCCAACTGAAGATCAGCCCGCGCTTTGTCAACTCCAAATGTACGGCATGTGACAAGTGCGTAGAGGTCTGCCCGGTAGAAAGGCCTAATAGCTTCAACTTCGCAATGGACAAGACAAAGGCTATATATAGACCCCATGAAATGTCCTTCCCCATGAAATACGTAATCGATTCAACTGTCTGCCCCGGTACACAGTGCAGCAAGTGTGTCGGAGCATGTAAGTATAATGCCATAGATTTGAACATGAAGCCCGAAATCGTGCAGCTCAACGTAGCCAGCATAATCTATGCAACGGGCTGGACCCCCTATGATGCCACAAAGATGGACAACCTGGGCTATGGAAAGGTCAAAAACGTCATAACCAACATGATGATGGAAAGATTGGCCGCCCCCAACGGCCCAACCAAGGGCAAGATCGTCAGACCGTCGGACTCCAAGGCCGTTAAATCCGTCGCCTTCGTCCAGTGCGCCGGTTCCAGGGACGAAAACCACATGGCTCACTGCTCGTCAATCTGTTGCATGGCAACCCTGAAACAGGCAACCTACCTCAGAGACTCCAACCCCGAAATCAAGGCCACCATGTACTACATAGACCTCAGGGCACCCGGAAAATATGAGGACTTCCTCAAAAAAGTACAGGCCGATAACATAATAGACATGGTCAAGGGCAAGGTGGCAAAAATCGAGGAAGACAGCGAAACGGCAGACCCCATCCTGACCGTGGAAGATGTCCTGGGCGGACAGAAGATCACACAGCAGGTGGATATGGTAGTGCTGGCCACAGGCATGGAACCGTCAATCAAAGGCAAGGCCATCAACGCAAAACTCGATGACAACGGCTTTGTTATAGGCGACGGACAAGATGCCGGCATCTACGGAGCCGGAGTAGCCAAAAATCCCAATGACGTAATGACGTCCCTACAGGATGCAACCGCAATGGCAATAAAAGGCATCCAGTCAACAGCGAGGAGGTAGACTATGGCTGACGATTCAAAAATAGGCGTATATATATGCACGGACTGTGGCATTGGTGAGAGCTTAAACATTGAAGACCTCGAAAAGGTCGCCAAAAGTGAACTACGCGCACCCGTTTGCAAATCCCACCCGTTTTTGTGCAACGACGAAGGCGTCCAGGTAATACGCGATGATATAAACAAAGAGGGCGTAAATAAAATAGTCATAGCCGCATGTTCGGCACGTGTCAATACCGACGTGTTCGAGTTTGACCAATACCACTATGTGACCGAGAGAGTAAATCTCAGAGAGCACGTCGTCTGGACCCAACCGCCAAACACCGAAACAACCCAGGCCATCGCCAACGATAACCTGCGCATGGGTATAACCCGTGTCAGCAAGGCAGAGGTACCCATACCAAGAACCACCGACGTGGAACGCACCGTCCTGGTCGTCGGAGGTGGTAACGCCGGTCTGACGGCAGCCCTGGAAGTAGCAGCAGCCGGATACAAGGCCGTTATCGTCGAAAAGGGCGCATCCCTGGGTGGATGGGCAACGAAGTTCTACAAGAGCTATCCCGTAAAACCACCCTTTGATACACTCCTTGCCCCCGCCATCGGCAACAAGGTAAAGGCCGTTGAGGGCAACTCATCCATAAAAGTCCATCTCAACTCCACGATAGTGCAGACAGAGGGCGAACCGGGCATGTTCGACGTCAAGATCAACAAGGGTGGCGCAGAGGAAACCTTCAGGGTCGGCGCCATTATCATGGCCACTGGGTGGAAGCCCTACGACGCCACACCGCTTTCGGAGTTCTATGGCTACGGCAGATTCAAAAACGTCGTCACCAACGTCGAAATGGAGGCAATCGCCCTCAAGGGTAAGATCACACGCCCCTCCGATGGTAAACCGGCCAATAGCGTGGTGTTTTTGCAGTGCGCCGGGCAGAGGGATGAAAAGCACGTCCCCTACTGCTCCGTAGTCTGCTGCAACGTCTCCCTCAAGCAGGCCAAGTACGTCAGGGAATCCAATGCCGACGCCGGCGCCTACATCATATACAAAGACATGAGAACCCCCGGTATCTACGAAAACTTCTACAAGGCCACCCAGGATGACCCCGGCATATTCCTTGCCAAGGGCGAGGTGCGCGCCATCACGGAGGCCCCCGACGGCAGCCTGCTGGTGGATATAGATAATCAGTTGCTGGGCAAGGACATGCGCATACAGGCAGACATCGTGGTGCTTGCCACGGGCATGGTCTCCAGTATGATCCCAGACGGTATGGCCGTAAACGCCGTCACGCCCGAGTATGTGGGAGAGATCATCATCAAAAAGACGCAGGATGGCGATATCCCGGAACTTAACGCCTTCCCGCTGGTACTGAACCTCAAATACAGACAAGGCCCCGAAATGCCGCACCTCAAGTACGGCTTCCCCGATTCACACTTCATCTGCTTCCCGTATGAGACCCGACGCACGGGCATATACGCAGCCGGCGCCGTGAGACATCCCATGGACGGCCTGCAGTCAACCACCGATGCCACGGGCGCAGCGCTCAAGGCCATCCAGTGCATAGAGCTGACCGCTCAGGGCAAGGCCGTATCTCCACGCGCAGGGGATGCAACCTTCCCGGACTTCCGCCTGGAGAGCTGTACGCAGTGTCGCCGATGCACGGTTGAGTGTCCCTTCGGCGTCCTCGATGAGGATGAAAAGGGTACTCCCAAGGAGCATCCGTATCGCTGCCGCCGGTGTGGAACGTGTATGGGCGCCTGTCCGCAGAGAATCATATCGTTTAGGAACTACAGCGTTGACATGATTTCGGCAATGCTCAAGTCACTCGACGTCCCGGCAGAGGGCGAAGAGCCATTTGTTGTGGCGTTCATTTGCGAAAACGACGCCTATCCGGCCATCGACATGACCGGTATCAATAGAATGAAGCTCAACCCCAACTACAGATTCATATCCCTCAGATGCCTCGGTGGCACAAACCTCGTATGGATAACCGATGCACTGTCACGCGGGATTGATGGCATAATGCTCATTGGTTGCAAGTATGGCGAAAACTACCAGTGCCACTTCATAAAAGGCTCGCAAATGGCAAGTGAACGTCTGAGCAAGGTGCAGGAGACCCTCGGCAGATTGAACCTCGAGGCAGAGAGGGTTGAACAGGTACAGTTGGCCATCAATGAGTGGGATCAGTTGCCCAAGATACTTGAAGACTTCTCGGAAAAACTTAAAGGGTTTGGACCAAATCCATTTAAGGGCTTCTAATCTTAAATAATCAGGAGGTTATTATGGGTGATGGTACGACAGTAGTAACGCCCGATGTGGGTTTCGTAAGGAGTCTGCAGGAGGCTGGCGCCGATACATTGAAAAAATGCTATCAGTGCGCTACGTGTTCGGTAGTATGTGAACTGACGCCTAAGGATAATCCTTTTCCCCGAAAAGAGATGCTCATGGCTCAATGGGGCATGAAGGACGAGCTTGCCAAGGACCCCGACATCTGGCTCTGCCACAATTGCAACGACTGTACCAAGTACTGTCCGCGCGGGGCACGCCCCGGTGATGTGTTGTCCGTGCTGAGAAAGACTGTGGTAACTGAAAATGCCTTCCCACGGTTTATGGGCACCATAGTGGGAAATCCGGCTCTCATTCTCCTGGCCCTGGCCTTGCCTGTGATTCTCTTTGGCGCATTCATAGCGGTGCGTATGCACTCAGGGCAACCGCTGTTTCCCGATGGCGATGTGGTCTTTGACAAGTTCTTTCCGATCCATTACATAGACCCGATATTTATCACCACGGCAACCTTGGTGATGCTCTCCTTTGCTGTCAGCATAGGCCGCTTCTGGTGCAGGTTAAACGTGCAACCCTACAAGCTGCTTGCGTATGGCCAGTTTATGCCGAGCCTTATTGCAACGCTTAAGGAGATTGTCACACACAAGAAGTTCCAGAAGTGCGACGCCAACAACGAAAGGACGCTGGCACACAGACTTGTGTTTTTCGGATTTATCGGGTTGTTTATAACGACCAACTGGGGAGTCTTTCACATCTATGTCCTTGGTTGGAAGTCGCCGTATCTGCTGAATGACCCAAACATTCTGGCGTTGTTTAACGGCTCTAAGGAGCTTGTGTTTCTTGCCTACATGGCCTTTAAGGCCTTTGGAAATGCCAGCGCCCTGGCGTTGTTGGTCGGCGGTGTCATGATAGTATCCAACAGGCTCAAGGACAAGGGGTTTGTCAGCAAGACCTCGTCGTTTGACTGGTTGTTTGCCGCCATCATACTGATCCTGGCGATAACGGGATTGTTGGCGGAGATGTTGAGGCTTGCCGGTGCGGGTGTTGCGGCCTACACGGTTTATTTTGTGCACCTGGTGTTTGTGTTTTACATCATTGCGTATCTGCCGTTTTCAAAGTTGGCTCACTTGGTCTACAGGACCGTTGCCATACTTTACTCCAAGATGGCTCACCGCGACGTTATGTAAGATAAAGAAAAAAACCAAGAAAGAAGGGGGCGGCTCCGCCCCCCCTCAGACCCCCCCGCAAGGGGACCAGTCCCCTTGACCCCATAATGCTCGCTCCTTTAACTTAAAATCAGGGAGAAGGAACGTAAGGCATTCGAGCGGCAGGTTAATAAAGCAATTGGTGAGAGTTCTAACAAATTCGGAACTCTCGTTGAAAACTTAATAGC
>NZ_JABXWD010000510.1 GCF_019173545.1 Candidatus Magnetobacterium casense
CCAACATGTCCCGTGGCAAGATCAGCGGCTATTATGTCAACTCACAACTGGCAAAGAGAGAGGCCCTAAGTATGGGGTTTGATGAGGCCCTGCTGCTCGATGCCGAGGGCTATGTCGCTGAGGGTGCCGGAGAAAACATCTTTATTGTGAGAAACGGTGTCATAAAGACAACGCCCCTTACGTCGATACTTGAGGGAATCACCAGAGACAGTGTAATGACAATTGCAGCCAATGAGAAAGTCCCCCTGGAAGAAAAACGCTTCACAAGGGATGAGTTATACATCAGCGATGAGGCCTTTTTTACAGGCACGGCAGCAGAGGTAACCCCCATCAGAGAGGTGGACAGCCGCACAATCGGCTCCGGAAAACCCGGCCCCGTCACAAAGCGAATACAGGAAATCTTCTTTGACTCCGTACACGGACTCGTGGATAAGTACAGTCATTGGCTTACATACATTTAAGCCATTAATAAAGGACTGGCACGAGCAGAGAGGGTTGCAGAAGGGTGGTGGTAGGAAGCTGTAGCCTATGAGAACCGTAGTGGTAATAGTGGCGTTTTTGCTGGCATCTGTGGTGGTGGCGAGTGCATTTAATCAGTCAGGCGTTGCACTCGATGAGCGAATCAACTCCATCCAGAGAGAAATAGACGCTAAAATAAGCAATAGACAACTAACGCCCAAAAGGGCGGAACACATCAATATCGCCCTAAGCAAGATCAGAGACGCAAAGGCAATGGCAATAGCGGCAGGCCGTCTGACCCCGCAAAAGGTTCATAAACTCAATGCCGCCCTGGATAAGCTGGAGCAACGGCTAGACAAACCCAAACGCAGATACCGTTAAAAGCAAACTATTACATCCCGCCTAACACGAGGTCAACGTTGTGACATCCAAAGAGGGGCAGGCAGGAGGGCAGACAGGCCAAAGTGTGCTCATCGGAATGAGCGGTGGGGTTGACTCCTCTGTTGCGGCATATCTGCTCAAGCAGCAGGGCTATTACACCGAAGGCCTGAGTTTCCTCCTGTGGGGTAGCAACAGCGATACTGCAAAAACCCCCGATACAACCAACACTTGCTGCTCGGCAGCATCCCTCAACGACGCCAGGGCAACTGCCGCCGCTCTTGGCATCAGGCACAGCATTGCAGATGTACGCGTTGAGTTCATGCAGCGGGTCATTGAGCCATTCATCGAGGGGTACTCCAGGGGCGTCACGCCAAATCCGTGTGTGTTGTGCAACCAGCATGTTAAGTTTCCATACCTCTTGGCTGAGGCCAACTCCAGGGGGTTTGACTGCATAGCCACGGGGCATTATGCCGTAGGCACGGACCAACCGGCGTTGATGACTGCCACGGACATGACAAAGGACCAATCGTACTTCTTGTACGTGTTGACCCTTGAGATGCTGTCGAGGGTGAAATTCCCCCTTGGCCCGTGGACCAAGCCCCGTGTCAGGGAATTGGCCGCAGGGCTTGAGCTTCCCTGCCACAAGAGGCCGGAGAGTCAGGACATATGTTTTGTTGACGACGCCGGTTATCGCGGCTTTCTCAGCGCATATTCACCGAACATTCAGGCCGCAGGACCAATCGTGGATGTGGATGGTAAGACCATCGGCACTCACGGGGGGCTATTTGCCTACACCGTCGGACAGAGGCGCGGCATTGGCATCGCAGCAAAGCAACCCCTATACGTCATCGACATCGACACGGCAACCAATACCCTGATCGTTGGCCCAAAGGAGTGTGGCGCAAAGACCCAATTCACGGTTGACGCTATCAACTGGCTAGTTCCGACAACTGAGGTCCCCGACAGCGTTCTGGTTAAGTTTCGTTCAACGATGGCAGCCGTGTCCGCAGACATAGCGGGCATTGAGGGCAGCTCCGCAACAAGGGTCATCCTGCATACTCCCCAATGGGCGCCGGCACGGGGGCAGAGCGCCGTATTTTATGTCGGCAACAGGGTCATCGGCGGTGGGGTAATTGTTTAGGACAACAGCATCTCATGTGGCACTCTGTCAAATTTGTCCCTCAACCGTCAGACCTTGCAACGGAAGTTCCAGATGATAGCCTTCTAAAATCCGTATAAACCATTGAATATATTGCCAATGCGAAGGTCTATTATTTTTTATGTAGGGACGAATATTATTATAT
>NZ_JABXWD010000511.1 GCF_019173545.1 Candidatus Magnetobacterium casense
GGCAACGATAAGTCCGGTTTGGATGCCGCAATGCCTGACCTTTTCAAAAACGTAAATTGCATAGTCACGCCCACCACCAACACAAACAAAACGGCCCTGAAAACCGTCTCCGACCTGTGGACAACCCTCGGATGCAGGGTCAGAACACTCACCCCGGAGAAACACGACGAAATCTTCTCCGCTATAAGCCATATGCCACACGTGGCCGCCTATGCACTGGTCAATGCCATCAAAATTATAGATGAACAATACCTGAACTTCTCCGGTACCGGCTTTCTTGATACCACGCGTATCGCAATGAGTTCACCACAGATGTGGATAGACATTTGTACGTTAAACAAGGACACTATCCTCAGGCACCTGGCAAAATACATGGAGGCCATAAACACTATAACAGACGCCATCAAAACCAATGACAAAGACGCCCTCCGACGACAGTTTGATCAGGCAAGAACTTTGAGATTAAACCTGGACAGGTCTAAAAACGCAATCTTAAATAAAGAGTGACGGATATGAAAAATAATATGAAAAGCATCAGCCTGACAAAGGCAAAATCGGGACTCAGAGGTGAGATCGTCAGTCCTCCGGATAAATCGCTGTCCCACCGTGCGGTGTTTATTGCCTCCATGGCAAAGGGCGTGTCGGTGATAAAGAACTTTCTCATGGCCGGTGACCCCCTCAGTACGGTCCATGCCTTCAGTAGCCTGGGTGTGCAGATAGGGATGCAGCAGGACGGTATAGAGGTCCACGGCTGCGGCCTGGATGGTTTCAGTGAACCGTGGAACATCATCGATTGTGGTAATTCGGGCACAACAATGAGGCTGTTGACAGGGGTATTGGCCAGTCGCCCGTTTTTTTCGGTACTAACGGGGGATGACTCTCTGAGAAACCGCCCCATGTCGCGTGTCATACTGCCCCTGAAACAGATGCAGGCAGAAATCTATGCACGAGGCAATGATCGCCTGCCACCCATCGCCATAAAAGGCTGCCGGTTAACCCCCATCACGTATGATATGCCCGTGGCCTCGGCCCAGGTGAAATCGGCGGTACTCCTTGCGGGATTGTCCATTGACGGGGGGTACACTGAGGTAACAGAACCCATAAAGTCGCGTGACCATACAGAAAGGATGCTCAGTGCCTTTGGCGCCGATGTAAGGGTCGATGGCCTGAGAGTTGGCATCAAAGGCGGTGCAAACATGACAGGACGCAATATAACGTTGCCGGGTGATTTCTCATCGGCGGCATTTTTCATTACGGCGGCAATTATCACGGAAGACTCGCAACTCTCAATCAAGCAGACCGGTATAAACCCCACGCGTATCGGCTTTCTTGACGTCATCAGGGAGATGGGCGCCAACGTCGAAACCCAAGACGTGCAAGACCTCTGCGGCGAACCCACCGCCACCCTGCTGTGCAAGTTCACCGGCGGACTGAAACCCTTTAAGATAGGCAAGGACAGGGTCCCCTCACTCATAGACGAGTTCCCCTTGCTCTGTCTGCTGGCAACCCAGGCCCACGGTGTCTCCGTAATCAGGGGCGCCAAGGAACTCCGCGTCAAGGAGTCTGACAGGATAGCTGCAATGGTGTTGGCCCTGGAGGGCATGGGCGCCTCCGTCGAGGAGTACGGCGACGGTGTGGCCATCGAAGGGCCGGTGCAACTTAAAGGCGCCCGCATACAGAGCTACAACGACCACCGCATAGCCATGACCTGTGCCGTGGCCGCCCTCATTGCTGATGGAGAGACGATTATAGACGGTGCCGATGCAGCGGAGATATCTTTCCCGGACTTTTATACTAAGTTAAACAGGCTTGCAGGGTTATAAACATATGAATATTTATAAGATAGCAGTAAGAATTATGGGGTCAAGGGGGCTGGCCCCCTTGCAGGGGGTTCTGAAGGGGGGCAGAGCCGCCCCTTTCTTTCTCTCTCTTAACTCGTATGAAATCAACTATAATCAATGGTTTTGAATAGGATAATAGCGATAGACGGGCCATCGGGTGCCGGCAAGAGCACGATAGCCCGGGAACTCTCTGTCAGACTTGGCTATGAGTACCTGGACACCGGGGCGTTTTACAGGGCTGCTGCCTTGAAACTCAAAAAGTCGGGGATTGAGCAATATGACTCAGACCAACAGATA
>NZ_JABXWD010000512.1 GCF_019173545.1 Candidatus Magnetobacterium casense
AGTCAGCTTTTTAATACAATAGAAGACATAATCCCTCAGGGGAGCGTGCAGGTGTCCGTTGACATGGCGGATGGCGAAACGTTGCATCTGCCAACCACCCTTGAGGGTATCGACGTGGAAAAAGGTATCGACAGGTGGATGGACCCGATGATTTACATGGAAGGCTTGACGGGGTTTTCGGATAAATACGGCAACGCAGCACAGATAATATCATCCCTGCTTGATGATAACGATATAGATAAAGCCGGCAGACTCCTACATTCCATCAAGGGCGTCTCGGGAAATCTGGAACTGCCACAGGTATACAGACTTTCACAGGAGATAGAGCATAGCCTCAGAGAGCATGATATTGAGCGTGCCAGGACATTGCTGACAGAGTTTATGGAGGCGCTCAGTACGGTTGTTGCCTCTATTGCCAGAGTCGGCGTGCAGCACCTGCAGGGCAGCAGCAGACCGTAAAAAGATAGTGCAGTCAGCCATAGGAGAAATAGTGTAACTGCACCCCACCATGATGACGGATAGAAAAGAGAAAACCGTTTATGTTAAAATAAAATCGTAATGAATAACAACTAACAACATACTTAGGAGTGCATCACTTATGGGACAAAGTAAAGGTGAGATTCAGGAGGCACCTGAAGGTTCGGTTAGCGAAGAACTACAGACCCCGACTATGTATAAGGTGTTCATCCTAAACGATGATTATACAACAATGGAGTTTGTCGTCAATGTGCTTGAGACCATATTTCACAAGACCTCTGCGGAGGCCACACAGTTAATGCTGCAAATCCACCGCAGCGGTTCAGGGCTTTGTGGCATCTACACGCGGGATATTGCCGAAACAAAGGTTGCCGCAGTGCATGAGATGGCCAAGAATAACGAGTTCCCGTTAAAGTGTGTAATGGAAGAGGAGTAAACTGTATGATAAACAAGGACCTTGAAATAAGCATTGAGGCAACCATTAATGAGGCCAAACGCCGCGGACATGAGTACCTGTGTATAGAACACATACTCTTTGCCATCCTCCACGACGACAAGGGGATTGACATAATAACCAATTGTGGGGGCAGCATTGCAAATCTGAAGTCGGCGTTGAATGATTTCTTTGGCAAGAAGGTACCAAAGTTGCCTAAGAACAAGCGCGATATCCCTCAACCCACGGTAGGCTTCCAGCGCGTGCTGCAAAGGGCACTGTGGCACCTCCAGTCCTCTGGCAAGGACGAAGTAGACTCCGGAGATCTCCTGGCCTCCATCTACATGGAGGAGGACTGCTATGCCAGTTACTTCCTACAGCGAGAGGGGGTTACACGTCTGGACGTCCTCAACTACATCTCACATGGGATAACCAAGATTGTCGGCGACAGTGATGCCTCAGAGCAGCCAGGGGATGACTCCTATCACTCCGACAGCAAGAGTCAGGCCGATGCCCTGAAGCACTTTACCGTCAACCTCATAGACAAGGCCGCCAATGGCGATATCGACCCCCTGATTGGCAGAGAGAACGAAATCCAGCGCACGATCCAGGTGCTGTGTCGCCGACGCAAGAACAACCCCGTCTTTGTCGGTGAACCAGGCGTTGGAAAAACGGCCATCGTGGAGGGATTGGCCCTGAAGATATTTGAAGGAACCGTACCCGATGCACTTAAAAACACTCACATATTCTTACTTGACATGGGCAGCATGCTTGCCGGAACCAAGTTCAGGGGTGAGTTTGAGGCACGCCTGAAATCAACCATTGATGCCCTTAAGAAGATAAAAAACGCCATCTTCTTCATAGACGAAATCCACACAATCGTCGGAGCCGGCGCTACCAGCGGTGGGGCACTGGATGCCTCCAACATCCTCAAGCCCGTCCTGAGTACCGGAAAACTCCGGTGCATTGGCGCAAGCACATACGAGGAGTATAAGAACTACTTCGAAAAGGACCGTGCGCTGTCAAGGCGGTTTCAAAAAATAGAGGTACACGAACCCTCAATCGATGAATCCTGCCAGATTCTGCATGGGCTGAAGTCTTATTATGAAGCCTTTCACTGTGTGAGCTTCACGGACAACGCAATAAAGACTGCGGTTGAGCTGTCAGCCAAGTACATCAACGACCGGTACCTGCCCGATAAGGCCATAGACGTCATGGACGAAACCGG
>NZ_JABXWD010000513.1 GCF_019173545.1 Candidatus Magnetobacterium casense
CACGGACACATGCCCTGACCCAAATTCCTCTGCATGTGTAGGGACTTCCTCGTACTTTGCCCTTGACGTCAAGGACCCAAAGAATCCGAATCTGTTGTGGGAGTTTACAGACCCGGCACTCAAGTTCACCTTTTCAGGCCCGGCGGTTGTAAACTATGCCAACACCAGGTTTGTGATCTTCCTCTCCGGTCCAAACGACTATCAAGGCAACTCCAACCAGAACCTCAAGGTGTTTGTCTTAAAGCTCAACGCAAATGACACCATCGCTACGGTTTACACCAAGGATATGGGCGCCTCCTATGCCAACAGCGTTGGAGGCCGGTTGTTTACGAAGGGGCTCGACATGAACGAGGACGGCAACACGGATTTTGTGTTCTTTGGTTATTCAAAGTACGTAAACACCGTAAGTGGTTATCCTCAATGGGGTGGAGGCGTTTTCAAGATACACATAAACGGTACTGACCCCACGCAATGGGCGTATAACGAGTATGTCAATTTTGCAAATGCAAACGGTTTTCCAATCACGGCAAAGGTCGGTATTGACAAGTGCTTTGATAATTACTACCTGTACCTCACCTCCGGCAGATACTTTACCTCGAGCGAGCTGTACAACACAAGTACCGGGCCTGTAACAAACAAGCCCGATATAGTGGCAGGTGTCCCATTTATGTGCAACCATCTCAACACCTGTAGCCCAAGCAGCATTAACATACCGTCCATAAGCATTGGGTCAAGTTCCACCGCCGGCTCTGCAACGACCTCCGGTAGTGTATGCTACAACCTTGCAACGGGTAATTACGCCAATGCGGCCTGGTACCAGGCCCTGAATCCGATAGCGTCCCCTTATTACATGGAGCGCGGTGTAACCGATCCGGTAACCACAGGGGCTAACTACGTAATGTTTGTGACCGCACAACCATCGTCTGATATCTGCTCGTTCTCAGGCCAGTCGCGCATGTGGGGATTTAACTGTGCAACGGGTGGAATGGTAAACAGCACCGCGTGTGCCGGTAAGGCGGTCAAGACATCGGCAATTCAAGGGACATTGCTGATGCAGCTTTCTACGGCGGCTATAAATCAGGTCAACCTCAAGAATACCTTTACGGGTGGTGGCGCTGTACTGGCGACCGGTTTTAGCGCGGGGATGCCGCCCCCTAATCCGCCACCTATTACACAATCCGGTACCGGAAGTAAAATTATTCATTGGCTGGATAAGTAATACCTGTCTGGAAAGAGGAATTTGTTATTCACTGCGGCTTACCCCCGTAGTGAATAACAATAAAAAAATGTTGCTGATTTTTTCACGATTTTTTCACACAAGTATGTTAGAATATAAGCATGATAAAGATTATACACAATAGTGGTGGAGAATTAACCGGGCAGGCAGTCCCCTGCCAGTGTTTAGGATGAGACGTGCGTGAAAAGATGAAGATAGTGCATGACAATAAGGGTTTTACACTGATTGAAATGATCGTGGTACTGGTAGTCGTGTCCATTATTGTAGGGCTGATGGTGAGTCAGTTCACGGGTACGACAACAAAAATACAGATAGAGGCTGGTATTAAAAAAATGTATGGAGACCTTATGGAAGCCAAGTCAAAGTCATACGCAGAGAGAAAGACCTACGGCCTGTACTGGAGTGCCCCCTCCGCCATTGAAGGATACGAGCTTAGGGTCGATACGGACAATGATGGCAGCATTACCAATAGCGGCGGCTATTCAAGCGTTAGAACCATTACTGTTGAAAAGGCGGCGATCATAAATAAAGAGGGAGTAAACTCCATCCCCTTTGCCATAAAAGGCTCCCTGGATACCGCAACCTACGGAAATATCGATGCCACATTTTACAGCGAGTGCAAGGCCTGTGACCACGTGACCTCCGGTTGCGACCCCGAAGACCCCGCCAATACCCTCTGTAAGCCGCAGGATACAACCTCCGATTGCAGCAATATTGACTACCCTGAATACTCCTGCATAGTGGTCACCTTGACAAGAATAAAGATGGGAAAATGGTGCAACAATGTATGCCAATTACGATAATAACAGTAACATCAACAACTGCGCCGGGCGTATGAATAACAACGCTTACAAAAGTATATTTAACGACAAGGGCTTCACACTGGTTGAGGCA
>NZ_JABXWD010000514.1 GCF_019173545.1 Candidatus Magnetobacterium casense
CTTTGTTGTTGTCGTTGTGGGGTTGTTTATGTCCTACGATTCCGTTGGTACAAAAAGGGTGCGGATTGCGGTGACGATTGCTCTTTTAGTCGTATCGGTTGTGTTTGGCGTTGGTACGTACAGGAGAAACGCCATCTGTCAGTCTGCCATAACGGCCTATGAGGATAATGTGATGAAGTCTCCGCACACGTTTGTCCGTATTTCGCTGGCGGCGGCATACGCACGCAAGGGGTTGTACGACAAGGCGGCAGAGACGCTCAGTTATATCCTGACCTATGAGCCGGCCAATCCCGAGGTACATGCACGCCTTGGCTTTGTCTACTACAGGCAAGGTCGTCCCGATGATGCCATAGGGCAGTACAAGGCCGCCGTTGCCATTAAGGGTGATTATGCCGATGCGTATAACAATTTGGGGGCGATTTACATGGAGCAAGGGCGATTTAACGAGGCCGTTGAGACATTCAGGGCCGCCGTTAAGTACAAGGACAATATAGCGGGACATGTCAATCTGGGGGATGCTTATCTGCGTCAAGGGCGCCCTGAAGAGGCCATGAACCAATATCTCTATGCCCTGGAGGTGGGAAAGGGCAATCCCAAAATACACACCGTGCATTATCGTCTTGGGCGTCTGTATGAGGGGCTGGGCAATCTGGACAACGCCGCAGACCAATATGCCACGGCTATCAGGCTCAATCCCGGCTACGCAGAGGCATATAACAACCTGGGGGTCGTCTTAGGAAAGCAAGGCAGGATAGGCGATGCCTGTGATGCTATTAAAAAAGCGGTTGACCTGCGCCCCGATTATGCCGATGCACACAACAATCTTGGCATCTGCTTAAAGCTCCAGGGCAAGGCAGACCAGGCAAGAGAGCAATTCAAAATCGCCATAGACCTGGACCCGGGTCATCGAAATGCCCAGGACAACCTAAGGGCAATGCCCTGAATGACTATCCCTGAATGACTATCCCTGAATGACTATCACTATGCGCCCCGGGTTTCTTGACAAATGTCCCGTGAGTAATGTTAGCATATATCTATGGATACCTTAACTCAAACAGACAACGACACACTAACAGCCCGTGACCTCTATGAGGTTGATTTTTATCAATGGGCGTTTCATAATGCCGACCTGTTGCGACAAGGCAGATTCACGGAGATAGACCTGGAAAATATAGTAGAGGAGTTGGAGGGCATGGCCAGAAGAGACAGACGAGAACTTTTTAACCGATTAGCGGTATTAATAATGCACTTGCTAAAATGGCAGTACCAACCAAACCGACGTAGTGAAAGTTGGATTACAACAATAGGTAATCAAAGAACGGAGATTGATTCTTTACTTGCTGACAGCCCAAGCCTGAAATACAATATAGAAACCGTTATCTCTAAGGGATTTATAGGAGCTAAACTAAAGTTTGAAGTTGAAACAAAAATTAGCGCCAGTCAATTACCCAAGACCTGCCCCTACACCTTTGAACAATTAATGGATTACGGCTTCCTACCACAATAACATGAATACCTTAACTCAAACACATAACGACACGATTGCAGCCAGTGACCTCTATGAGGTTGATTTTTATCAATGGGCGTTTCATAATGCCGACCTGTTGCGGCAGGGCAGGTTCACGGAGATAGACCTGGAAAATATAATAGAGGAGCTGGAGGACATGGGCAGGAGCAGCAAAAGGGAGCTGGCGAGTCGATTAGCGGTGTTGATAATGCACCTGCTAAAATGGCAGTACCAACTAAACCGACGTAGTGAGAGTTGGATTACAACAATAGTTAATCAGAGAAGAGAGCTTAAACGCCTGCTTGAGGACAATCCAAGTTTAAAGTATAATATAGAAACCGTTATGGCTAAAGAATTTATAGAAGCTAAACTGATGTTTGAAGTTGAAACCGGAATTAGCGCCAGACAATTACCTGAGACCTGCCACTACACCTTTGAGCAATTAATGGATTACAGCTACCTGCCCCAATAGGGTAGCGCCACAATCAACCGTGGTTGTCAGGATGGGTGCATAAGAAAGTAGTTGGTGGCTTCGTCAAAGAAAGAATGGGGGCTTCGCCCCCTACCCCCTACAAGAAGGGCGGCTCCGCCCCCTCCTTGACCTCCCCTGCAA
>NZ_JABXWD010000515.1 GCF_019173545.1 Candidatus Magnetobacterium casense
TACAAGCTCAGACATTGCTAAGTCTCCTTTTGTATAAGTCTTATGTTACTCATAAAACGTATCTTCTTTATATCGCATGGTAGTAAGAGAAAGAAGGAGGGCGGCTCCGCCCCCTCCTCAGACCTCCCCTGCAAGGGGGCCCGCCCCCTTGACCCCTTCTTTTTAGCTCCGGGGTACACTTGGTTGCTAAGAAGGTTTGCCATGTTTTTTTTAAGAAGATACCATGAAAACCATCCATGTGAGATCATGCAGGGACAACAGTTGTCGCCTTTGCATCAACGATCTCAATGGCGCCATAGGTGCAGGCCGAAATACACAGACCACACCTGCTGCATCGCTTATCCACTATTTCGTAGGGTATGTAACCCACCAGGTATGACTTCTTCCGCTCCCCAACGATGGCAAAATCTTTACAGACCACGCGGCATTCATCGCAGGAGACACACTTGTCCTCTATCACCTTGTAAACGATTAGCGACTTGCACTCCTTGTCCGGACACACCCCCTCCACGTGCAACGAGTAGAGGTTGGGGGAGTTTTCAATCGTGTCGATGATAAACTTGGCCGTGTCCTTACCCTTCTTGCACATGGAGGACTCCAGCATCAGCGGTGCTATCCGCCGGATGGCCTGTACGTCCAGCTCCGTGGCCTTGCCGTCGGCCAACCTGCGCATCCGGATGCGCATTTCGTAACTGCCCATTGGACAGGGCAGGCAACGAGCACACATAGGACCATCTATGAACTCATCCAGGAACATAATGGCCTTCTGCACGGCGCACTTATACTTTTCGACGTCCCGTGCGATCTCTTTTATGTCCTTCTCTTTCTTTTCCGTCATCGTTATAGTCTCTTCTGGCATAGTCTCTATCTCCCGGCAGCGACTGGCTTAGGTTTTGGAACCTTGCCGATCTTGACTGCCCCAATTGGACAGGCCGTGTAACAGGCCTTGCACTTGGTACACTCGTCCTGGTCAATGAAATACGTGCGTCTGGTCTCCTTGACGGCGTTAAAGGCACATGCCTGCTTGCACAGACCACACAGGAAACACATGGCATGGTCAATGGTAAACTGCCCAAGGCCGCTACAGACCTTGGCACGGCAGTATTTGTCGTGTACGTGCTCTTCGTATTCTTGTCTGAAGTACTTGAGCGTTGACAGGATTGGGTTAGGCGCACTCTGACCGAGGCCGCACAGGGACATATTCTGTACACGTTTACTGAGCCATTCCAGACGCTCGAGGTCTTCGGGTTCGCCCTTTCCGGCGGTTATCTTGTTGAGGATGTCGAGCATCTGATACGTACCGATCCTGCACGGGGGACACTTGCCGCAGGACTCTTCCTTGGTAAATGTCAGGAAGAAGCGCGAAACGTCCACCACACAGGTTTCCTCGTCCATGACGACCATACCGCCGGAGCCCATCATCGACCCCACGTTGGCCAGCGAGTCAAAGTCCACGGGCATGTCAAGGTACTCCTCCGGCAGACATCCACCGGATGGGCCTCCGGTCTGCACGGCCTTGAACTTCTTGCCGTCCATGATTCCGCCGCCGATCTCAAAGATGATCTCACGCAGCGTGATCCCCATCGGGACCTCCACCAGACCGGTGTTTCTGACCTTACCCGTCAGCGCAAACACCTTGGTACCCGGTGAGTTGACCGTGCCGATACTCTTAAACCAATCCGACCCGTTTTCGATTATGTGTGGCACACATGCAAAGGTCTCTATGTTGTTGAGGTTGCTGGGATAGTTCCAGACGCCTCCGCCATACTCGGAGAGCCTTGGGGGTCTGGGACGTGGGAATCCTCGCTCGCCCTCAATGGAGGCCACCAGCGCCGTGGACTCACCACAGACAAACGCTCCGGCACCCTCTCTGGTGTCCAGTGAAAAGCTGAAGTTGGTCCCCAGGATGTTATCGCCCAGGAAGCCCATTTCCGTGGCCTGCTTAATGGCGTGCTTGAGGTTGACCACGGCCAGCGGGTACTCGTGCCTTACGTAGATGTAACCGTACTGAGCACCAATGGCATAGGCACACAGGAGCATACCCTCTATAAGTCCATGCGGGTCGCCCTCCATAATCGACCTGTCCATAAAGGCACCGGGGTCGCCCTCATCGCC
>NZ_JABXWD010000516.1 GCF_019173545.1 Candidatus Magnetobacterium casense
ATGCCTTGCTTACGCCAAAGATTGAGTGCTTGCACTGGTCGATGCTCATCCCCTCGTCGATACCGTGCTTGTGGTAGGGATGATTGACGTCTATCTCCCAGCGCGTGTCATGCTCAACCAGGGGGAGCGAGTTGGGCGCATCGCCATAGACCTTGTTGGTCGATGTAAAGATAAACACGGCATCGGGGCAATATCGCCGGGTCAGTTCGAGCAGGGTCAGCGTTGCCGTGGCATTGACGGAGAAGTCGATCAACGGCTCCCCGGCAGCCCAATCGTGACTGGGCTGGGCGGCGGTATGCACGATCAGACGGATATCCGTCCCGTATGCTGAAAATACCTCTTGCATGGCCACCGCATCACGGATATCGATGTCGTAGTGCCTGTAGTTTGCGACGGTCTCTCTGAGCCTCTGTCTGTTCCAGGAGGTCGAGGCCTCGGGACCGAAGAACATCTCCCGTAGATTGTTGTCTATGCCAAGTATGATGTCAAACTTATCCGAAAAAAACTCCACCGATTCCCCGCCGATCAGCCCTGCGGAGCCGGTTATCAATGCTACGTTCATTTAAGTATCCCCTCCAGGGAGTCTTCGTTGTCTATGAGCCACAGGGCTATCTCCTGCACGATGTCTGTGACGGAGCGTTGTGGACGCCACCCGGTGGCAGTTGTCACCTTTGAGTGGTCGGTCAGATATATAGGGATGTCTGCCACCCTGTCCTGCACCACGCGGTCTATCTCTACGATATTGCCCGTAAATCGTTGACACAAGGACGTCAGTTCCCTCAACGAAAGGCTTATATCCCTGCCCCCACCCACGTTGTATGTCTGACCAACGTGGAGGTCTATGTTGCGTATCTGTGTATCAATGAGGTCGCAGAGGTCATCGACGTGCAGGATGTCCCTGACCTGCCTGCCCTCTGCACCAAAACCTAAGTATGCCAACCGCTGTCGCCAGAAATGCCTGGCCACCCAGTGGACAACTACCCCCTGGTCTACCTTGCCAAACTGCCAGGGGCCGGTCAATACACCACAGCGGTTTACAACACCTTTGATGTCGTACATATCGACGTACTCCTGCAGGATCAACTCCGATGCCAGCTTGGTTGCCCCATAGAGTGAACGCACCCCCTCCAGCGGAAAAAGCTCGCTAATCCCCCTGCGCGATACCCCGGGGACGGTTTGTTCGTTGGAGAGTTCAAACCGGGTCTCTGTCTGTTCTATGTTCAACCGGTTGATAGTCTTAATGGGGTAGACCCTGCTGGTTGAAAGAAAGATAAAGGTCACCGGGTGAGGCATCCTGCGAGCGAGTTCGAGGCAGTTGATTGTGCCAACGAGGTTGGTGCCGACAACGTACTCAGGCGACGAATTATATCCGGCAAGGACGGACGGTTCCGCCGAACACTCCAGTATCACATCGACGTCGCCAACGCTGTTGAGGTCCTCCTGGTTTCTGATATCGCCGTGGACAAACTCCACCCCCCAAGACCTCAGTCTGGCGGCATTGAGTTCGCTGCCCCTGCGTCTGAGATTGTCCAGGCAGGTGAGCTTAAGCTGCGGGTAGCGCTTCCTGAAACTTGTCGCAAGCGAACTGCCCACAAAACCACACCCTCCGGTGAGCAGCATCCTATTCATCTTTTACTACATACAGTTACATAAGCATAAACAGCAAATGTCATGTCCATATTTTAACATAATTGTTGCTGTAAAAAATGCCTGAGATGATATCCTGCCCATAATTATAGCAAAGAGGTATCCTATTTATATTTCATGGTATACTGATCGGATTCGAGTTTTTTCGGGTATTAAAATTGATGTGATAACGGAACAGAAAAATTACCGTTTATGCGGCTGGTCTTATATAGCGCGTTTCGATTGTGTGCAATACAAGAAAGAAGGGGGCGGCTACGCTTCTTGTCGCTCCAGGAGGGGGCTTTGCCCATACGTGTTAAGCTAAGAAAAAAACTAAGAACAAACAATGAGTTTAGAGTATAATAAAGAATCACTTAAGAGTAATAGTTCAGCTATACAATTGAAATGTTGTGTATATAGCACGTTTCGATTGGATTAAATACAAGATACATGGCATTTTTACGGGGTCAAGGGGACTGGTCCCCTTGC
>NZ_JABXWD010000517.1 GCF_019173545.1 Candidatus Magnetobacterium casense
TACGGATAAAAATGTGGCAGTCGCCATCACCGCCCTCCAGTTGAGCTATTGCAACAAGCATGTCTTTCTGGGCCATGATGACGGCAGGATCGTCAGATGCAACGATGACTTAGCTTACCCCCTGGAGTTTAACCGTCGCTACGAAGGTCTTAGCTCCATGGCGCTGACACGCAGCGGGCAACACCTGTTTTCGGCCGGCAGGGACGGCATCATCAGGCTATGGCGAATATACAATGACAAGGGTGACTACATGGGTCACTTTGATCCCGTCTATCAGGAGATCACGGCAATTGCAGTAAGTTACAATGAAAAAACCGTCATAGCAGCCCTGGGGGATGGCTCCATGGTCTTTTTCGATTCCGTAACGGGTAAGGAACGCAACAGGGTTGAACATAAGGGCGTCATAAATGCCATCGCCATAAGCCCTGATGGCAATCTGTTTCTTACGGCCTGCGAGGATGGCTCCGTTGGCCTCTGGGACTACAAGACAAGGACTATACAGAGTCGCTATGAGGAAGCACACCTGGAGGGTGTAACGTGCGTGGCCTTTAGCCCCGACGGCCAATACTTTGCCTCCGGCAGCAAGGACACTACCGTCTCCCTGTGGAGTATCCACACGCAGAAGAACTTGCAAAATATGACCGGACATAACAATACCATAAGCGCCGTCGCCTTTGGCACTGATGGCTGGTTTATGTACTCTGCCGGCATGGATTCGGCGGTGATAAAGTGGTTCCTCAACTGGACGCTTGACCCTCAGGTAGAGACAACCTGGAAGGCTCAGGCAAAGCACATGCTCTCCGAGTTTTTGTCCTACCAGTACAGGCGTGGACAGATTGAGAAAAACAAGCCGTCATGGACTGAAAAAGACTTAGAGATACTCAAGTCAAGATTTAAGGCTGCCGGATTTGAGGCTGCCTTTGCGGAGATGTCAGCCAGAGATCTGTTGGAGTATCAGGACAGGTGGACGGAATCGGTGCCCAAGTTCCACACCCTTGAAATGGATGAACCAAAGAGTCTGCAACAAATCAGCACGGAAGCACATGCCAGGGCTGATAAGAAAAAGCTGTCGAAGCTGACAATTGCACTGGTGGTAATCGTTGTTGTCTTTGGACTTTTGGCCTATATCTATAACTTACGCAGGGATAGATATGACACACAGGCGTTGAACAAGTTTGACCTCAACATTACCAACGCCGACCGGGCACGCGAGGCCCTTGATTACGTCAAACCCAAGTCCCCAGGCAATTGCGACACTAAAAGGCTCGATGAATATATGGACAGCTATGTCTATATGGTAAAGAGCCGTCTGACGGCAATAATGTCAGCAAACCCCAAGACGCAGGAAAACACAAGTTGTCTGATTGTCTTAAGTGCAGACAAGGATATCCAGGATAAGCTACTTTCACAGTTTTCAGAGGGCAACGATGTTGCGACACTCACTGCCCTGAGCTATCTGTTCTCCTATACTGGCAAGGATATCCTGCCGTCACTTCTTGCCGTTCTTGCCGAGCCGCCCAGGGCGTGGGAGCTTAGTGACAACGCCGTAGCCAAAGACGTCAGGCTGCGACTCATCGTGGAGGCCGTTGTCAACATGGGCAGTGCAGAGGCCGTAGATGCCATCCTCAACCATACCTCAAGGGAGGGCATAGATGCCGGGCCAATAGCGCCTTACATAAGCAAGATAATAGCAAGCAAGCAGCTTGAAGTGGATACGGCCCTTAAGACTATCGAACGATTGATGGGTAACGAAAACGAAGATGTGAGGAAAAATGCCGTGGAAGCCCTTGCCCTATTTAAGGGTACGGAGGCAAAGAGGCTTGCAAAAAAAGCCCTGCTTGACGGCAGTGCAAAGGTACGCAAAGAGGCCGAAGCAGTACTGTCAGACTAACGTGTACCATTATCAGTAGCCTCTTTTGTCTTTACTGAATGTTAAGAGTGAACTTTATGGGGTCAAACCGTATAATATAGCGCGTTTCGATTGTGTGCAATACAAGAAAGAAAGGGGCGGCTCCGCCCCATAGGTGTTAAGCTAAGAATGCAATCCTGCCAATAAAGCCATTCTTTGTGGAGAATCCCTCCTCTAACCACTGTAGGTGTTAAGCT
>NZ_JABXWD010000518.1 GCF_019173545.1 Candidatus Magnetobacterium casense
TATAAGTAAGATAACCCCCTATATACCGGGTAAACCGATAGAAGAGTTGGAGCGGGAGCTTGGCATCAGCAATTGCATAAAGCTGGCCTCCAACGAAAACCCTCTTGGGCCTTCCCCCTTGGCTATTGAGGAAATGCAGGCGGCGCTTGTGGGATTAAACCGCTATCCCGACGGTGGTTCGTATCGCCTCAAGGCCGCCCTCAGTGGGGTCTATGGCGTGGATGCGCACGAGATAGTCATTGGACATGGCTCAAACGAGCTCCTGGACATAGCGGTGAGGACGTTTATGCCGGCCACAGAGGACAATATCTATAACAACATCATGGCCGACCCGTCTTTTATCGTCTACTACAACTCCACGGTCAAGGCCGCCGGTACGGCCATAAAGATACCGCTTACGAACGACTACAGGCACGACCTGCCTGCCATGGCGGCGAAGATCAACGGCAAGACCAGAATAATTTTTATCGCCAATCCCAATAATCCCACCGGCACGATTGTCGGAGCAGAGGAGTTTGATATCTTCATCAGGAGCATCCCCGATGACGTCCTGGTGGTCGTGGATGAGGCATACTACGAGTATGTCACCGACACAACATATCCCGACAGTATGAGGTACTTCAGAGAGGGATATCCGATCCTGATTCTGAGGACGTTCTCAAAGATATACGGTCTGGCGGGTCTGAGGATAGGCTACGGGATAGCCAATCGCTCAATAGTTGCCGGGATGGACAAGGTCAGAGAGCCGTTTAACACGAGTTCGGTTGCCCAGGCGGCGGCCATCGGGGCGCTTAAAGACGCTGAACACGTCAGGAAATCAGTCGCCGTCAACGAGGCGGGTAAGGCGTATCTCTATGAACAATTAAGCCATCTGCCGGTAGAGTTTATACCCACCCAGGGGAACTTTATATACGTTAATTTAAAGATCGATGCCAATAATATCTATAATAAACTGCTACAGAGCGGTGTGATCGTAAGACCGATGGGAAAGACGATCATACGGGTGACAATCGGTTTGCAAAATGAAATTGAAACTTTTATGCGGAATTTAAGGGAGGTCTTGTAGATGGACATTATTGTGTTAAAGAGGACGGCAGTACAAGAAGAGATAGACAATATCGTCAAGAAGCTGGAGTCCAAGGGATTGAGCGCCAATATCTCAACGGGCACCGAGAAGACGATAATTGGAGTTATCGGTGACACGTCCAAGATATCGGAGGAGGAGGTCGATTCGGTCAGGGCAATGAGGGGGGTTGAGGAGTGCCTCCGGATAGTGAAACCTTACAGGTTAGCAAGCAGGGATTTTAAAAAGGACGATACTATCATAGATGTCAACGGAGTGAAGATCGGTGGCAATAAGTTGGTAGTGATAGCCGGTCCCTGTGCGATAGAGAGCAGAGAAATCCTCATGTCCATAGCCGAAAAGGTCAAGGATGCCGGAGCCTGTTTCATTCGTGGTGGAGCCTTTAAGCCGCGTACGTCGCCATACACCTTCCAGGGTCTTGGCGAAGAGGGTCTGAAGATTCTTGTGGAGGCACGGCAGCATACCAATATGCCAATCGTAACCGAACTGATGGACCCCCGTGACCTGATGACGATGGTCAAGTACGCCGATATCATACAGATAGGGACACGTAACATGCAGAACTTCCGGTTGCTCCTGGAGGTCGGCATGACGGACAAGCCTGTGTTATTAAAGCGCGGCATGTCGGCCACGATCAAGGAGTGGCTGATGGCGGCTGAGTATATCATGTCCAGGGGCAATCACAAGGTGATCCTCTGTGAGCGTGGAATCAGGACGTTTGAGACCACAACACGCAACACGCTTGATCTGAGCGCCATCCCTGTGCTGAAGCAGTTGACCCACCTGCCGGTGATCGTAGACCCCTCCCACGCCGTTGGCAGATGGGACCTGGTCCCGCCCATGGCAAAAGCGGCCGTGGCAGCCGGAGCCGATGGCCTCCTGATAGAGGTGCATACCAATCCGGAGGAGGCATACTCCGACGGTGAACAGTCGCTGAAACCGGATGCCTTCAAGGAACTCATGGAACAACTGAAGCCTGTGGCAAAGGCTGTGGGGCGTGAAATTTGAGCAATG
>NZ_JABXWD010000519.1 GCF_019173545.1 Candidatus Magnetobacterium casense
CAGACAATTCAAAATGCCGGCCTTATCTGATATCATCAGAAGTAAGACAGAAGGATTGTCACCAGGGTAAAAAAGTGTTTACCATGAAATTTAAAGAGGATACTATTTTATTACAACTTTACATTTGTCGGGATAGATAATGAGCACGATAGAAACACTAAAAATCAATGCAGATGTTATCAGATCAAGATATCCTGTCAGCAAGATAGGGGTTTTTGGTTCTGTTGCAAGAGGTAAAGAGACTGAAACAAGTGATGTAGACGTTCTGGTTGAATTTGCAGAGCCTGTCGATATCTTTGAGTTTATCGATTTTAAGGAGTTCTTAGGAAACTTGCTTGATAAGACGGTTGATCTTGTATCTGTCAAGGCACTAAAACCATTCTTAAAAGACAAGATACTAAACGAAGTTATTTATGTCTGATGTGTTCAAACAGCGTTAATAAGTACATGGACAGAAGTTTTTATATAAGCGTCAGGGTTGAGCATTATGGGGTCAAGGGGACTTCTTCGTGGCTGGGGCGCCTCGCCCCTCCCCTTGCGGAGGGGTCTGAGGGGGGCCCGCCCCCTTTTTTCTTATTTCGTATATAACTACTATGGGTAGGTACTTAGTAAGAGGCAGACCAGGTGCCTGATATGGGCATAGACATAGAGGCTATCATACGCGATAGGATACGGCGCGAGGGTGGAGCCATACCATTCAAGGAGTTCATGTCGATGTCGCTGTACTATCCGGGGTACGGATACTACACCGGCGCTGCAACGCAGATCGGCAGGGATGGCGATTACTTTACCGCACCGCACCTGCACCCTGTCTTTGGCGCCCTGGTGGCAAGGCAGACCGCAGAGATGTGGCAACTGATGGGCAGGCCGGCGGACTTCTGCGTTGTTGAGTTTGGTGCGGGAAGGGGGTATCTTGCCGCAGACGTGTTGGGCTACCTCCGGGGCGACGAATTCTATGACGCCCTGACGTACCTGATAATCGAGCTTAACCCTTACGTGCAGAGGCAGCAGGAGCGACTCCTTGCCCCCTTTGCCGACAAGGTCAGGTGGGTGTCTGCCGCAACGGACGTAGCGCCGCTGCGGGGGTGCGTCCTCTCCAACGAGCTGATAGACGCCTTCCCCGTGCACATGATCACGATGGTCGGCGACGGGGACGACGCACTCAGGGAGGTCTGGGTGGATGAGGGCTTTGGTGAGGTCTTGCACGGATGCAGCGACGATATCCGGGCGTATGTGCGGGAGTTTGGGTTGCAGCTTTGCGACGGTTACAGGACGGAGGTCAATCTTGCACTGCGTGATTGGTTGCGGGAGGTATCGGGGATGTTGCTGGAGGGGTTTGTCTTTACGATAGACTATGGATATCCGGCGTGGCAGTACTACAGTGCGCAGAGGACTCGCGGGACGTTGGTGTGTTACAGCGGTCATCGGGTGAGCGACAATCCCTACGCTAACGTTGGAGGGCAGGACATCACGGCACACGTCAACTTCACTGCCCTCAAGCGGTGGGGGGAGGCGGTTGGGCTTGTCACGGTGGGGTTTGCTCCGCAGGGGACGTTTATGGTATCGATGGGGATAGATGACCTGCTGACAGGGATGCTCACAAGCGGGCAGTATCAGCATGAGGTTGCGCAGGTGAAGAGGCTACTCCTGCCACAGGGCATGGGCGAGAGTCACAAGGTGTTGATCCAGTACAAGGGCAGTCTTGGCAATCCAGCGTTGAGAGGGTTTTCGTTGCGGAATCAGCGGGCTGCCCTGGAGGGGTAGAAAGGGAGGGGGCTTTATCCCCTGTCGTGGCGGATATAGCCCCCTAGAGGGTTGTGCTATCTGGTGCAGGTTACTTTCCAAGTATCTGCGGGCTTCTTTTCAATGCAAATCTTACTTACACCATCCCATCTAGCACAATCAGCAACTACATCACCCAGCTCTGCAGTTTTGACTTTCTCTCTGACAGTATGCTCACATTCCATAAAAATTCCTCCATTTCTTATTTGCAACGGAAGTTCCAGAACTTACAAGGTAAAATAGTGCTGTAGAAGGTTGAATATATTGGTAATACGCAAAAAGGGCAGCAAAAAATTCGTGCCTACATTTTATTTA
>NZ_JABXWD010000052.1 GCF_019173545.1 Candidatus Magnetobacterium casense
GATGATAGTTGAGGCCATTGAGATGAAGGTAGAGGGCGGCAATCCCAAGATGCGTTTTGCGGATAGTTGGGTGCTGCGGGATGGCAAGATAGAGGTACATTTTGCCGGGATGGTACAGTATCCTGATGGTTCGCTCGCCTGAGCTGCCGCAGGAAGGGGTCAAGGGGACTGGTCCCCTTGCGGGGGAGGTTAAGGAGGGGGCAGCGCCGCCCTCCTTATAGGGGGTAAGGGGGCGAAGCCCCTCTCTCTCTCCCTTCCCTTTAGATTTGATGCAACAAAGCATAAAGATTAAGATAGAAGGAATGGTAAGAAGTTATGATGATTAAGAGATCGTTTGTAGCATTGCTGTTGGTGATGCTTTCAGTTGTTGGGACATTTCAGTATGCCGCTGCGGCTGATACAGGACGGACACCCTTTTACGTAAGTGCCGGTACTGGCCTTAGCTGGCGCGGGGATGCCGATGATTCGGGCGGAAAGCTCTCCTTCAATACCGGAGTGGAAATCACTGCGGCAGTGGGTGTGCGCCTTGAGAGGCTGGATAACAAGTTCCTGCAAAACTTCAGGATTGAACTGGAATACGCCAGGCAGTTTGACGATGTAGATACAATTGAGATTCACGGTATGGGAAACAAGGTCGAGGATGCCGTTGGACGCATAGACTCCGACTCTTACATGGCGGTGATATACTATGACTTTCCCGTCAGGAAACTCGATCCCACAGTCAAGGGTTTTGCCTCACGCCTATCGCCATATGTGGGACTTGGATTGGGCTTTAACAGGGTCATCGTAAAGGGTCTGTCAAGCCCCGGGCTTGATTACTGGGCAAACATGCCGCCAAGTCAAGGCGGATTGGGCAGAAACGGGCAAGGCTTCAACCTGTACACAACCACAAATTTCGTCTTTGCCATATCGCCGAGATTTGGTCTGACCTACGAGGTGTCAAAGAACTTCGATGTGTACTTAGGGGCCAAGTACGTAAAATCCAACGACGTCCTCCTGGATTCTTACGCGAGTCTGCCAAACGGCACCTGGAACAGGCCCAACCTCAACTACTGGGATGGTCAGATCGGTGTTCGGTACAACTTCTAAGGATGTTTCGATGAAAAGACTATATTTTACCGTTTTGTTGGTGATGCTTTCAGTTGTTGGGACATTTCAGTATGCCGCTGCGGCTGATACAGGACGGACACCCTTTTACGTAAGTGCCGGCACTGGCCTTAGCTGGCGCCAGACCGTTAATGATGCGGCAGCAAAGATGGCCTTCAAAACCGGTGCTGAGATCACAGCGGCGATTGGTTTACGCCTGGAGGAACTGGATAATACATTCCTGCAGAACTTCAGGTTTGAACTGGAATACGCCAGACAGTTTAATAAGAATGATGTGGTAGAATTGCACCTCATGGCAGACAAGATCGAGGACGCTGTGGGAAGCGTAGACGTCGATTCTTACTCGTTGGTTATATACTATGACTTTCCTCTCAGAAAACTCGCCCCCTCAGTGAAGGGTTTTACCTCTCACCTGTCACCATATGTGGGGCTTGGATTGGGTGTTAACAGGTCTATATTAAAGGGTCTGTCATCCCCGTCTCTTGATGCTTTTGCAAACTTACCGACAAGTCAAGGTGGGCTAGGTAAAAATGGCGAAGGTTACAATCTGAGCACAGTTTCGGATTTTGTCTTTGTTATCTCACCAAGGTTTGGTGTTACCTATGAGATGTCCAAACACTTTGATGTGTATATGGGGGGTAAGTACATACAGTCCAATAAAACCCTCGTGGACGCCTATGGCATCTGGATGAGGCCTAACGTCAGTTTCTGGGATGCCCACATCGGTGTTCGGTATAACTTCTAAGAACAAGTAAACGTTTAGGAGGTAATGATGGCAACAATGAAATACAGACTCTTAGGCCGCAGCGGACTACGCGTATCGGAGCTTGGTCTGGGATGTGCGACCTTTGGCACAAACTGGGGCAGCATCGGCTCCGACAAGGAAGAGAGCCGCAAGATATTTAACGCCTTCGTGGAGGCCGGCGGTAACTTCCTCGATACCTCAAACCGCTATCAGGAGAGTCAGTCCGAGCAGTTTTTAGGGGAGCTTATTCATCCAAACCGCGACCGACTCGTTGTGGCAACCAAGTACTCCCTCGTGGACGGTCTTGCCGACCAGAACGACCCCAACGGCAACGGCAATCACCGCAAAAACATGGTCAGATCGGTAGAGGGAAGCCTCAAGCGCCTCAAGACCGACTACATAGACCTGCTCTGGGCACACATCTACGACTTCACAACCCCCATGGACGAGATGTTGCGTGCCATGGACGACCTCGTGCGTCAGGGCAAGGTGCTCTACGTTGGGGCATCCAACTACCCCGCATGGTGGATGGCACGGGCCAATACGATAGCCGACTTCCACGGCTGGACGCCCTTTGTGGCTACGCAACTGGAGTACGCCATCACGGAACGCTCCTGTGAGCCGGAATTCCTGCCAATGTGCGATGAACTTGATATCGCCTGGGTGTGTTGGTCGCCCCTGGGTGGTGGGATCGCAACGGGCAAGTACAACCGCGGCAAACTTAACCCCAACGAGTTATACAGACTGATTGACGAGGTCGATGATAACAAGCGTCACTACTGGCATAACGTCACCGTGCGCAACCTCAGGATCATGGACGAGGTCGTAAAGATTGCCGATGAGATCGGTCGTCTGCCCGTACAGGTCTCCCTGCGCTGGATAATGCAACAGAGGGTGGTGGCCATACCGATATTTTCGGCCCGCACCGTAGAACAAACAAAGGAAAACCTAGGTTGCCTGGACTTCACCCTGACCGATGAACAGATGAAGAGGCTTGACCAGGCAAGTCTGCCCGCCGTGGCCTCGATAATGCCGGAGGTGGGGCCATATCCCTATCCGATGCTTGAGTATGGAAGCCCTGCCCTGCCGGAGTTTTATTCACGCCTGCTGCTATTTGGCAACACGGAGTACAAGATAGAGAACCATCGCAGACACTTCCAGTTTCGTTACAGACGGTAGTGAAATGTTGAGTATACTGTAGGGGTCAAGGGGGCTGGCCCCCTTGCAGGGGAGGTCTGAGGAGGGGGCGGAGCCGCCCTCCTTCTTTCCCTTCCCTTCTTTTGTCACCGAACCATTATAGAAAAGGAGCTTATAGAATGACGAAATATGACTATATCGTAATAGGCGGAGGCTCGACAGGTTGTGTGTTGGCCAACAGACTGAGCGCCAACCCCAGAAACTCCGTCCTGATGCTGGAAGCCGGAGGACCGGACGACAAACCGGAGATGCACAACCCCGCCGACGTCGTTAAACTGTGGGGATCGCAGTATGATTGGAACTACGAAACCGAGCCCGAACCCTACCTAAATAACCGCAAGTTGCATATGACCAGGGGCAAGGTAATGGGCGGTTCGAGTGTGCTCTATGCCATGATCCACGTCCGTGGCAACCGGCGAGACTTCGACCTCTGGAACGCCCTGGGTAACGAAGGCTGGAGCTACAAGGACGTCTTGCCGTACTTCATAAAGTCTGAAAGCTACTACAACACAGCAGACCAGTATCACGGCACAAACGGCCCCCTTTGTGTAATGGTCAATCCGGTGCCCACAGATGCCGCAGTGGCCTTTACCAATGCCGCCGCAGAACTTGGCTTCAATGCCCCCAATGGCGACTACAACGGGGCCGAGTCCGTCAACACGGCCAGCCTGTATCAGCTCAACATTACCAGGGACATCAAGCGTTGCAGCACATCGGTGGCCTACATACAGCCAATTGCAAACCGCAAGAACCTCGTCATACACACACATGCCCATGTCAGCCGCATCCTGTTTGAAAACGGCAGGGCAGTAGGTGTCAAATACACCCGCGACGGGGCCGAAATAACCGCCGGTGTCACTGAAGAAGTGGTGTTGAGTGCGGGCGCCTACGACTCCCCCAAACTGCTCATGTTATCGGGAGTGGGTCCGGCAGACCACCTGAGACAACACGGTATCGATGTCGTAGCAGACCTGCCCGGTGTGGGGCAGAACCTCCACGACCACGTCCTGATGGCAATCCCGTACAAGTCCAAAAAGGAAGTCAAGCGACCTGTATTTTTGGGAGAGGCGGGATTGTTCCTCCGCACCCGTGATGCCATGGAGGCCGCCGCACCAGACCTACAGATAAACTTCAACTCCGGCATACCGGAATTCATCCCCGACTTTAAGGGACACCATATCAACTTTGTTGTCGTCCTGGTGCAGCCCAAGAGCCGTGGCTTTGTGAAATTGCGCTCGACTTCGGCATCTGACTCCCCGGTGATCCTCAACAACTACCTCAAGTGTGAGCGCGACGTTGATGTCCTGGTATCGGCCATCGATGTAACGAAAAAGCTAACCCAGACCAGGGCGCTTAGTCAGTACGCCGACGGTGAACTATACCCCACCGATGGCAAAACGGTTGAACAGTTACGCCAAGAGGTTAGGGGCAGGGCCTCCACGATCTGGCACCCGGTGGGCACGTGCAAGATGGGCTATGACGACATGGCCGTTGTAGACCCAAAACTTAGGGTGCATGGTGTTACAAATCTGCGCGTGGCCGATGCCTCAATCATGCCAAACATCGTCAGTGGCAACCCCAACGCTGCATGTGTGATGATTGGAGAAAAGGTTGCGGATATGATTATAAACGCAAGTTAGTGAACCCTTTAAACTCAAGGAGGATATAGATATGGGACAGATCAGCTTTGCACACGTTGGCTTAACGTGCAACAATCAGGCCGTGATGGAGGAGTTTTACACAAAGCACCTCGGATTTAAGCGAACCCGGGTCATCGCCCTTGGGGACAAGCAGATAATAATGCTCAGAAACAACGAAGGCGTATACCTGGAGGTGTTTGAGGCCGAAGAGCCAAGACCCGTACCACAGGCCGTAGCCGACGGGCCGCATTACGCCGGACTGCGTCACCTCTCCTTCAACGTCGATAGCGTTGACAACAAGCTCAAGGAGATGGGCAGCGCCGCCGAAATAACACTCGGACCGTTGAACTTCGACGACTTCATCAAGGGCTGGCGCACCGTCTGGCTGAAGGACCCCGAGGGAAACATCGTGGAACTCAGCGAAGGATACAAAGACTAAAGGCAAACAAGAAAGAAGGGAGGCGGCTCCGCCATTTTTATGGGGGGTGCCTCACCCCTCCCTCAGACCAACCCACAAGGGAGTATGGCCCCCTTGACCCCATAAAAATGCCGTGTGTTTTGTATTTAATCCAATCTAAATCTGCTTAATGTAAGGCTAATTGGCTACTTTTCACGTTTGCTCTATTTTAAGGTGTCCATCCGAGGTTTTACATACACCAAAGCCAAGTGCCTCAAGCAGTTTTTTAGAGTTTTCATATAGTTCACTTGCTGCTGCCGCCAGCTCCTCAGAAGCGGCAGCGTTTGACTGTATCGTTATATCCAGTACATTAACGGCTTTATTAATTTGGTCTGCTCCATGACTTTGCTCGTTTGTCGAGACACTAATACCATGAATGAGGTTTACCATTTGTTTAATGGATGGTACAAGTGATTTTATCATATTTACCGCCTTTTCGGCAACCTGAATACTTTTAGATGAAAGATTGCCTATTTCGATAGAGGCAGATTGACTTCTTTCTGCAAGTTTTCTCACCTCGGAGGCAACTACGGCAAATCCCTTACCCTGTTCACCTGCCCTGGCAGCTTCTATGGCCGCATTGAGAGCAAGCAAGTTGGTCTGACGCGATATCTCCTCTATAATCAAAATCTTTGATGCGATTTCCTTCATGGCGTCTGTAGTTTCCATGACAACCATACCACTTTGATTTGTCTCATTTACAATCTTCATGGATATTACTTCCGTCTCTGAGGCATTTACTGCGTTCTTCTTGATATTTGACACCATCTCCTCGGTTGCTGACGATGCTTGCTGTATCGATGCCGCCTGTTGCGTTGCAGCGGTTGAGACATTTTCCGAGCTTATCTTTATAACACTGCTTGATTCGGCTACTGAGGATGCCACCGTTTTCACTGTATCTATAAATCCGCAGAGCTTATCGGCCAGTATGTTTATAACTATCATAAGCTGTGCAAGTTCATCTGTGGATTCAACATTAAGGCGTTTTTGCATGTCTCCCTCTGCCATGAGTCCGGTTAATTGTACGGCCTCTTTAAGCGGACCCATTATAGAGCCGGAGATAATTATACTGAGGGTTATGCTTAAGATAAGAACTATTGCTGCCACAATGATTGTGTACTTTATCATGTTCAAAGTCATTTCTTGCATTTCATCGGCCTGTTTTTGTCCGTTATTTTCCATCGTATCTACAAAACTCCCTAATGTCTCTATTGCCCTATCACAGGCCTTATCATATTCATCCATTACGACATCGCCTTGTTCCTGGCTTTCCTTATACGCAATGAACATTTTGTTTCCAATTGCCCACATTTCCTTAAAATTAGTTTCCATTAAGTTTAGTTTATCCTGTTCATGTTTCATCTTTGATTTCATCGTAGACAGTGCTGACATAGCCTTGTCATAGTTCGGTCTGGCTTCTTATTCAATAACATTGGCATCTTTTGTCAACGCTGCATCGGTAAAAAACTGCCATATGTTGGCTATGTAAAGCTGGATGGATTTGGCATCCTTCAATTGACTCTCAGTTTCTTTATAATTGATTAAATCATTCTTTAATTCTACAAGTTCACCACCTATGTAAACAGCGAAAAGAGCAAACATTGTAAACAGTGCTATATATGAACCATATAATTTGACTTTTAAAGGCAACTTTCTTATAAACATACCAGCAACTCCTTTTTTTGTATTCTGTGTTAAGGTATAACTATAGAAATGAAAATACATGGTAGTACTGCGCATTCATTCCTCATCCTAAGCCACTATCATTCAATAGTCATATTGTACATAACTTCATCAATAGCTGTCAATGTTCATTAGCTGTCAATGTTCATTTTTACCGTGAAAGTTTTGAAACTTCCGTTGTAACGGATAAGATTCCCGGAGGCGGACAAAATTCACAGTGTGCCAATTGTCTATAGAGTGTTTTTTTGTATCGTCTTTAGGCTATCATATTACGGTATGCTGATAGAGGAGCACTTTATGAATAACCCTGCGTGTTCGCACGGTAGGCCACAAGAGGGGTCGGCGGTGCTGCTGACGATCTTTCTGTCGGCGATCATCATAACGATCGGCGTGGGGTTTAACTGGATCGTGAAGGAACACCTCAAGGCCGCTGCTGCCCTCAAGGACAAGTCTGAGGCAATGGTGGCAGCTACTTCAGCCTATGAATCGTTCATATATGCCACTCTCACCGGCAAGATGTTAAACGACCGCCTTGTTCTCTCCGATGAGACTCTCTTGGGCACCGCACAACTGCCCATCAACAATGCCGCCGTAAAGATCGGCAACAACGTCACCATCAGCATCCAGGACAGCAACGGCAAGGTATCAGTGGCCTATGGCATGAGCAACGAACTCACTCGCCTGATGTACCACATTGACAATACAAAAAACATATCCGAACTAACCGACAGCATAAACGACTGGACAGATGGCGATGACATAGCCCGCCCCAACGGCGCCGAAATCGACTACTACCGCGCACAAGCAAGAGACTACACGCCTGCCAACTCAGAGCTTCAGTACACGGAGGAACTCCTGCTCATACGGGGGATGGACGTGGACTTTTTCAGAAAACTGCGTCCCTGTATAACCATCCTGCCATCGACTGGATTTAACCCAAACAGCGCATCTGCCGAGGTACTCTACGCATACCTCAACCTTACCCCGGACGCCATCAAGGCCATTACCGATTACACAAGCTCGGCCTCCGTGGACTCCCTGGATGACTTCAATAAGCTCTCCGGTACGGGGCTGACACCGTCGTTGGACAGGGACTACCTGACACCATCAATGTACCTCGATGTAACGGTGCAGTGCAGCCTCAACAGCGCCCTGTATACGATAAGCACCGGCATCGGTCTAAACGCAGGAGACTTCTCTCCATACCAGGTCTTCTATTGGCGGGAGGGGTGATGAGGGCGTTCTACGTACATGGCCGGGGGGTTGACCTCTACAGGGTCAAGGGCACGTTGATAGTGCGGCAGGATACAATGCCCGCAATCGACAAGAAAACCATCGGCAAGAAAACTACGGCGTTGGAGGGCCTCCTGCACAAAAACGTACTGATCGTAAGCAAGGAGCTGCTACACTACAGACGTGCTAAATATCCCCCCACATCCACAAAGAACCTCGCCGGGATCATCGCCAACGACGTGGCAGACCTCTTTCCCATGATAAACGCTCCGGACTTCCATTACAGGCTGTTTGACTCCCGCAACAACTACAGCCTTGCTGATATATGGGCATGGCCGTCGCAGTTGATTCGGGGACATGCACGAGACCTCCAATGCGCTTACGTCATCCCCGAGGATGCGCTGTTTATATCGGCCCAACCGGAGGTCACTATCTACAACCACGCGGCATTTGACTATGCGGTTGCCCACGACTCCAGGGGGTTTATCGACAGTCGTACCTTTGTGCATCCGCTGAGGCAGACCGATATCGACCTCTTTCTGCACGGACTCGGCAACTTCAGACAGGACATCAGACACATCAACTCCTACCTGCAACAACCTACACCCCATCCACCATCGCTTGGCCGACTCAACCGCATAAACCTGAAACCATTTAAGACAACCAACCAACACTCAAATGCAAACCTGCCTCTGCTGTACAGGCTTGCTGCATATGCCGTGTGTGGCTATGTGGCATGGGCATATTTCACCATCAGACAAATCGACGATTCTATAAATTCCGTACAAGATAAAACAAAAAAGATAAACAAACAAGTAACCTTACTGGTCAACCTGAAGTCAAAAGACACGACAACCAAGCTGGCAGAAGAACTGCAAAATAAGCTCGGCCAGGCCCCAAACCCTGTTGAGTGTATAGACGCCCTTGCAGGTGCCCTCTCATATGGTACCTACGTAAACCATTTGAACATCTCCTACGGTGGCGTAGAGGCCGCCCTGACGTCCTCCGATCCGGCAGGGGCAATAAAGGCGCTCAGTGCATCCAGTTCCGTACAAAGCGTCCAGCTCAAGGGCGAACCACAGAAGGATGCACAGAACATATACAGATTTCGTCTCTCAATTGGTATCAGGCGCTCAACCCCTGAGACGTCCTCTGCTGCCGCCCCACCTGCTACCGTTGCACCTGTTGTTGTCCCACAGCCTGCTCCCACGACCCAAACCACACCTGCCCTATCAACAGGAACGGAGAGACCGACACCCTCCGCAGGTATCAATAAGAGTTCAAACCCTGGCGTAATATTTAGAGGTACAAAGATATTTTAGTTTATAGGTAATAGTTCACCTCCCTAAGAAGAAGAAAAGAAAGGGGCGGCTCCGCCCCCCTTTAGAACCCCCCGCAAGGGGGCCAGCCCCCTTGACCCCATTTTACCATGCTTTTTTAAGAAGATACCTGTTTTCTTCTCTGATCGTGCCGACTTCAACGGCTACCGTGCCATTTACAAGGACATACTCAATGCCTTTTGGCTGACAGTAGGGGGTTTCAAAGTCTGCGCAGTCCATTATGCTGTCCCTGTCAAAAACGACAACGTCGGCATAGGCGCCTTCCCTGATTATGCCTCTGTTGTGTAAGCCAAAGGTTTGGGCGGGCAGGGCGGTTATCTTCCTGATGGCGTCCCGCAACGACATCAGCCCCTCCGAAAGAACGTACCGGCTGATGTAGCGCGGAAAGGCCCCAAATCCCCGCGGATGCGGCTTACCAACACACCCGGCATAACCCCGGATCGAGCTGTCCGAACCGACCATGCACACGTCAAGGGACAGAATCCGTCTTAGGTTGTCTTCGCTCATGGAGAAAAAGATGGCGTCAACTGCAAGCCTCTCCTCGATCAACAATGAGGTCACAAGGGAAAACGGTTCAACCCCGCGACTTCTGGCGATTTCGCCGATCCGGTGCCCTTCCATGGGCTTGTTCTTTTCGCTCCTGACCGTGGAGACCATCACGCTGTCCCAGTAGGGGACGTTTTCAATTCGCTCGCGCAACTCCTCCCTGATCCTGGACAGTTGTTCTCCGTCTGAGAGACGACGAAGTTCAAGCTCATCGCCGCCCTCGTAGACCCACGACGGCATTACGGTATCCAGGGATGTCTGCGAGGCCGTGTACGGATACCGATCACAGGTCAGACGGATGCCACTGGCTCGTGCCTCTTCGATGACGCAGACAAGTTCGTCGATCTTGTACCAGTTGCGGCTACCGGCAGTTTTGAGGTGTGACAGATGAATTTTTATTCCCGTTCTGCGGGCAACCTCTATGGTGTCCTGGACGGATTCAATCAGGAAGTCCCCCTCACTTCGCATGTGGGTTGCGTAGAGCAGGTCGTTTATGGCTGCGGCGTTGATAATGTCCACGATTTCGTCGTTGTCCGAGTACACGCCGGGGGAGTAAATCAGCCCCGAGGACAACCCTATGGCTCCCTCCGATACGGCATCTCGCAGCAGCAGCGACATCATTTCTATGTCCGTCCGGGTTGCCGGGACGTCCTCATAGCCCAGCACCGATGCCCTCAGATTGCCGTGCCCCGTAAGGGTGGCAAAGTTTATAGCCGGATTAAGCCTTTGCAGACTGGCATAAAAATCCCTGAAACAGTGCCAGCGGTCTTTTATGCTGTAAGTTATGAATTCCCGCTCCAGGTGGTCTATGGCAGGGCCTGAGATTGGGGCGGCTGAAAAACCGCAATTGCCGTTGATTTCCGTAGTGACTCCCTGAAGCAGCTTTGAATCGGCATTGGGATATGCAAACAGGCTGAACTCCGAGTGTCCATGCACGTCTATAAACCCCGGCGATGCCACAAGCCCCCGCGCATCTATGACACGGTCGGCATCAACCCCCACGAAGTCGCCAACAAAGACGATCCGATCCCCCGTAATACCAATATCCGCAACAAAAGGGGCTCCACCACTGCCATCATACACCAGGGCGTTTTTGATCAGGACGTCAATCATGCCTTCTGCTCATCCTTGTTGGCATCAAAGAACTTCTCAGGGCTTACAAGGATGTCGCTCAACACGGAGACAAGCAACGACGACACAATTGCGGCCCTTTGGGTCAGACCATCGGCACCAGCGGCGGCCATCCTGGCCCTGTACTGCGTCGTCATCGTGTCCTTGAGCAGTGGGAATGCCTTTAGCGTCAGGAGCATCATTTCGGTGAACTCCTCAACGGGCAGCCTTAAAACTCGCAACGGTCTCAGGAGCCTCCCCACGGCGCCAGCCAGCTCCTCAACGCTGACGGCATAGAGCAACAGTTTTGCTCCGATAATCATCAGAAGCGTCCTGGCGGTTGTTACCGTGGCAGAGGTTAAGCCTTCATGCGTTATTTCGAGGCCATAGAGACTGAAAACGATACGACCTTCCTTGAACATGAGATTACCGGCAAACGTTACAGCAAGGAAGATCGATATGGGTATCGCACCGGAACGGAATCTCTTGCCGGGGAAAAACACGAAGGTACAGATGGCCAAAAATGCGGCTGCCAGAAAAAACACGGTATCTTGTACAACAAAAACCAGTACAACTCCCCCAAAGTAAACAAGCATCCTTGCCAGTGGTGTCACCTGTGTTCAATCCTCATTTTTACTTCCTTTTTACCGCCGAGGCCGAGGCATATTCGGGTGCGTCGGGCAAGGTGGAGACGTACTGGCCAATGCCTCGGGCGATGGAGGCGGCAAGTTCTTCTTTGTATGCGTTGGTTTTAAGGAGTTTTTCCTCCTGAGCGTTTGTCAGGTATGATATCTCCACCAGAGCGGAAGGCATCGATGCACCCACCAGGACGTAAAACAGGGCCTGACGGACTCCGTTGTCTACGACACCGCCAAATTTATCGTTGAGATTAGAGACGATAGATTTTTGTATAAAATGCGAAAGTCTCAGGGACTCATCGCGTTTGCTTTCACGGGCAAGGGAGGCCAGTATTACGCCAAGCTCTGACTGTACCTGTTTCATTTTTGTTATGGAGATGGCGTTTTCACGGGCAGCCACTCGCAGGGCCTCCTTATCGTCTGTGAAGTTGAGGAAGTAGGTTTCGATTCCCTTGATGGAGGGAGTGTTATTGGCATTGGCGTGGACGGAGACAAAGAGGTCGGCGGCCTTGGAGTTTGCAATGGCCGTGCGCTCCTCAAGCGATATAAAGACGTCCTTGCTCCTGGTGAGAAACACCTCGTAGTGGTACTTGTCACGCAGCAGCTTTGCCAGCCTGAGGGCGACATCGAGGACGATGTGCTTTTCCTTCATGCCGGTCTTTCCAATGGCGCCGGGATCATGGCCGCCGTGACCGGGGTCGATGACGATGCGTTTTTTGGCAAAAGCCGGCTCGATACGTTTTGTCTCCTTATTGTGTGCCGAGTCTGAGTGGTCGGGTTTGCCGCCCCTGGCTATCTCTTTTTTGGATTCCTCCGACGGTTTATCGGTTTGTTTGCCGGATGATTTGTCTTCGGACTTTTCGACGGCAGGCTCATTCAGGGGTTCTTTTTGTAGCGATTCCTTTGATTTTTTAGCCGCTTGTTCCTCATTTCCCTGGTTGGCGCCTCCCTTGCTGACGAAGATGTCAACGATGATCCTGCTGGGGTTGGTGAGGGTGAATAGCCTGTATTGGCCGTAGTTGTCGAGGTCAAAGACCACCCGGACTGTGGTTGGGTCAAACTGTCCCACGCGGATTCTTGTTAAGATGGCGTTTTCTACCATGATCGTCTTTTTTGAGAATGAGCCAACCTTAGTATTTTCTAAGTCGAAGTAGAGTTTCTTGACGTCCTTAAGTTCACCACGCTTAAACTTTGCATCGCCAACCATATCCACAACAACACGCGTATAGTCCTTTGAGGCAAAATAGCGGACGTCCTTAATTTCATTCTTGACCTTGACAGCAGCCATGAGGGCAGATGGCATAAGCAAGATTATTAGCAGACACATCAACGATCCAAGGTGTATTCGAGCATTATGGTAACATATCCGTATCATGTTGCCTGCACCGCCTTTACAGCGCTGAGTGAGGGCAGTTCGAAGAGGATGGTTTTTTCGACCCAGTTTTTCATTGTCATCGAGGACATGGGGCAGGTCTGACAGGAGCCGATCAGGCGCACATACAGGACGTTATCCCTGATCTCGATAACTTCAATGTCACCGCCTTCTGTCTTGAGTCCTTCCCTGACCTTTTCGATGGTCTTGTTGATTGACTCTGTGTTCATATTAAACCTCCACTTTAGCTTTCATCGGCTAACCGTCTAATCTGCTTATATTATATCGGCAGCTATTTATAAATCCTTAACTTGATCATACCACATTTAACTTTATAACATGTTGTCAAAGTCATTGTCAAGTTTTTTCGGGATAATGGGGTAATATAGCGCGTTTCGATTGCATGCGATACAAAGAAGGGGGCGGCTCCGCTTCTTGGCGCTCCAGGAGGGGGCAGCGCCCCCCGGCTCAATGCGCTCCTGGCCCCCTTCAGAACCCCCCGCAAGGGGAGGGGCGAGGCGCAATCTTGTCGCAGCGGGTCGCACCCG
>NZ_JABXWD010000520.1 GCF_019173545.1 Candidatus Magnetobacterium casense
ACCTCTGAGATGTTTTTAAAGGCCAACCCCATGTTCCCCTTTACCATGAACCTCCTGTAACTCTCCTGCGTAATGCCGTGGCAGGAAAAGATCAACACCTCCAGACCGGATTGCACTATCTTTCGGGCAAGGGTGTCATCGACGAAGTTCATGTTTGACGACACGCCAACCCCCACGTTGCGTTTGGTGGCATACGCAATCATGTCAATGCACCGGGGGTCAAGAAATGGTTCGCCAAACCCATACAGGTTTATCTTGAACAGGTACGGGGCAAGCTCATCTATAAGCTGCTTAAAACCATCCAGCGACATCTTCCCGTAGGGACGCTCACCCTCCAGGGGGGCACGTCTGCCATCGTAGCAGTAGGCGCAGGAGAGATTACACATGTTGGTGGTTTCCAGTTTCAGGATATACGGAAACGAACCCAGGCGGGTCTTCCTGATGAGTCTGTTGTACTCTGTGTGGCAGAAGTTCAGGAGCTTTCTTGCGGTAAGGTGCTTGTAGAAGGCATAGAGATGCCTCTTGAGGATACCAAATACCACCACGGGATTCATGCCGTGCGTTGCCAGGTCTATAGTCGGCATCGATGCCTCTGTGTCGTACACACAGTTTTCAGTCGGCTACGTTTTGAGTATCTCTCTGGCAACCTTAAACCCCTGACTGACCGCCGCAGGAACCATACAAAAGAAGAATCCCCCCATGCGCCCCACCGAATAGACGTTCCGGTAAGCGTGTATACCACTGAGGGCATCTGCCATTTCTTGTTCGTAGTTGAGTCCGTAGACGGGCATACACGGACCAACCTTTAGCACCTTCGATTGACGCAGGTGGCTCTTTTTAAACAATCCGGCCTTTTCGACGTCCTCTACCGTGCGTTTTAGTATGTACAGTTGATCTAAGTCATTTTCATAGTGCAGTATAACACAGATGCCCTCTGCTGCTGAGGCAGAGTTCTCCCTGCCATATATGTTTGACGGGAAGTACACGCGCTTAAAGCACAGCTCCTGGTTGGTGTAGTAGACATAGAGCAACGGGCGATTAACGTACCTTCTGCGCTGGTAGGTCAGAAAGACAAAGGCGAGTCTTGCATAATTAAGCCTCGGGGTGTTGATGCCAAGCAGGACATTGAGGTCATCCACGGAGCCGGTCCAGACCAGGTCTTGCACCGGATAGGCAACGCCCTTGACGTTGACGGCATTGATGCGTCCCTGTGCCTTATTAAATCGCAACTGACCACAGTCCAGGATGGTTTCGCCGCCGTTTTGGGTATACATCTGCCAGAGCTTTTGCGGCAGACGCTCAAACCCCTTAGCGGGATAGTAGTATGTCTGCCAGAGCGTCCTTATGACCCTCAACAGCAGAGGCGATGACGTTGTGCAATCACCAGGGGCCTGCAGTTGATTGCGTGCGCCTCTGTCAACACGGGCAACCCAGTGACAATGCAGGTCGTGTCCCGATATAAGGGTTTTCTTGCGGAGCATCGGTTCAAAGACCTCCTCGTAGTACGCCTCACCGAACTTGTTGATCATATCCTGCGCTACTGATTCAGGCTGTCCTGTCTGGTGGGCGTTTCTATTGAGGAATGCCTCCAGCATCTGTCGCTTAAAGCGCCAGGGATACAGTAGCAGGTCGGTTACTGACATTGGCAGGGCATATGTCCGTTTACCGTTGTTTATGCCAAACCGCCAGCGTCGCTTTATAACCTCCTCCTTGTCAAGCAGCCCCAGGATGAATTCCTCTGCCTCAAGCCCTTTTCTGTATATAAACACGTGCGGACCGATGTCAAAGACAACCCCGTCAAGGGTAAAGCTCCGACATAAGCCTCCAACCCTGTCATCCCTCTCTATGAGCAGACATCGTCTGTTGGCCTTAGCCAGTGCGTAGGCCGCAGTCAGTCCCGTCATTCCGGCTCCGACAATCACCGTATACATAACTCCACCCCCCTTGTCATTGTTCCCCTGTCATCCATCTCATCGGTTTTGCCTCCAAGTGAACGATTAAATCTATTTTACTATATCATTATGAATCATGCGGTGTCAATGCGAAATTTCTCACGGTAAATATATCACAGTCTAAGGATGGGGTCA
>NZ_JABXWD010000521.1 GCF_019173545.1 Candidatus Magnetobacterium casense
GGTTTAATGTCATACCCCGCTGGGCTAAAAGCTGTATAGCTCGTTCACGGGTTAGCCCTACTGGTAATTTTATTGTTGGCACCTTCTATTCCCCCTTGTTCTGCTCCCTGAGTCTACGTCTGCCTGTACGCCCTATGTCGAAGATAAGTACCCCTATCACAATCATCACCAGGGCTATTGTCATTGCAATGTCTTCAAAGCCGTACATACCTGCCAGCACCCCCATTACAGGAGTGGCAAGGCAAAAGGACATACCCGTTATCTGCAGGCGTATGTACTTCTGTTCGGGGGCTACCGGATGCTTGCTATCTTTTGTCTCAGTTCGTTCCATCCTGATTGTTCCTCTGCCCTTTGTGCCTTGTAGAGCTGCCCGATGATAAGGGCTATACAGCCAATGGCCACGACGAGGGCAAATGCGAACTGTAAAGCTGCCCATGCTTCCATTGCTTACCTCCTTACCTGCGGAATCTACTGAATACGCCCTGCCTGACTTCGTAAAGAGCCTTCACTTTTCTACCTTTTATTACTACGGGTCTAACCTGCGCCATCCTGACGATGCGGTGGTCATCAATTACATCGCCATACCGCCCAGACATTGCCGCAGCTTTGGCATTGTCCTTACTGTCGTAGCCGCTCTGTACTATGACATAGCTACGTTTCCCCCCAGACCCGTAGTTGCCATGGCCGTGAAGGATACACCAGCCCTTTTTTACCATATCTACCTCCTTATCAAGCCAAATATCCCACTGAACGCCGATATCGCTATCGGTGCCAGGTCTTTGGCCACTATCACAAGCAGGGCTATCCCGGCGGCATACCAGAATATGGGGATGACAGCCAGCGCCGTGCCCTGCCGGAACAGATTGGCATTCAGAACTATCAGGTGAGGCAATGTCGTGGTGAAGAAGTTGATCGGCACCATTATGAGGCCCCAGGTGCCCCCGGTTTCAATAGACACACCGAGGTTATACCCGAAGGCATCATTGAGCACGCCTGCCTCTGTGCTGTAGACCCTACTGCCGGCCGCAAAATCATCCGCGGTGGTGTTATCGTAGCCCCGCTCGGCCACTATGAAGGCTGTGGCATTCGTTGAACTATGCAGAATCTTCTCATTGCCCAGCCGTATGATGTCTTCATTGTTGAACGATGCGGTGCTGACAACAGGGATCACCGTGGCGTTGGCTGTCACATTCTCGGTTAGCAGGGTGCTGACTATCCCGCCACCACCCTGCATGATGGCCGCCAGGAACGAACAGCCTATGAATATGACAAGGAACGTCACAAGTAGTCTATGCGTCATAGTTACCTCTTAATCCTTACTACTATGTCCTTTTGATGATGCCCCCGCCGCCTGCCAATGAGTAACCCTAGCCCGAGGCAAACTACTCCAACTATGACAGCGGTAATGCCAAAGAAGCGTACCATGATTGCAGCCAATATCAGAATGACAACTATAATAATTCCTCGCTTCACCCTACACCCCCTTCACGTGATATTTCTACTTGGCACATATCCGTTACCTCCTTCTTATATCACCGGTTGCCTCTCCCAGATTATGGCTCCGATTAGGCCGAAAGCCATGAGTAGCATTACCCACCAGGGGAATATGCCCATCGTGTAGAACAGTATGGACAGTCCCATCCCGGTGATGGTAGTCAAGACGAAGTGCTGTGGCTTTTCCGTGCCCTTCTTGGTATCAAATCCCAGGTGTACTCCGAACATGGCGAGAATGAGGAGAAACCAGGCTAAGCCCAGCCAAACCAGCCTTTCGTTCAGGAAACCATCTATGCTGAGCAGTTGCACAAATGGGTACAAAGGGTTGCCGCGCAATCTAACAAGGTCCACATCGCCCGTCATTGTCTCGGGGTCGGGGTTGATGATGTCCGTGCTGCCCGGCGCCAGGTACTGGTAATAGTAAGACTCATTGTAGGATTGGTCGAATTGCAGCTCCGACATCTCAGTAGTGACGCCCGTGGGGTTGGTGCCCCAGGTAATGGTGGCATCGTTGTCGTTCTGCTCATCGGGTAGGGTTGTCCCTTGAATTATGGAATCGGGTTTATACTCAAGCTGTA
>NZ_JABXWD010000522.1 GCF_019173545.1 Candidatus Magnetobacterium casense
CAATGCCCCTGACCCTGTCAAAGGGCATCTTTCGGCCCTCCGCCACCGCCTCTATGAACTGCCCGTGGATGTCATCGAGTACGCCCTGGAGTATCTCACGCTCCTCCTTTCCAAGAGCAGGGCACTGATGATGAGGGCGCAGAAGTCCCTCCAGGAGTCCTTTGAGGCGGGTACAACCGTAGAGGGAAAGATCGTGGATAAGACCAAGGGCGGTTTTTTCGTGGATATCTACGGTGTAAGGGCGTTTCTGCCGGCCTCCCAGTATGACGTAAAGCCTGCAAAGACAGAGGTCATTGGCGTAGTCTGTCCATTTAAGGTCATAAAGATAGGCAATAAGATGAACAATGTCATCGTCTCCAGGCGCGCCGTCATAGAGGAAGAACGGGAAAAGAAAAAGCAGATCACCCGTGCTACCATAAAAGAAGGTTCCCTCATCAAGGGGTTCGTAAAAAACGTCACCGACTACGGCGTCTTTGTAGACCTTGGAGAGATCGATGGCCTGTTGCATATATCGGACATATCCTGGGGACGGATAAATCACCCCTCCGAGTTCTTCAACGTCAACGACGAAGTAGAGGTCGTTGTCCTGAAGTATGAGCCGGAGACGGAAAAGATAACACTCGGCTACAAGCAGAAGAGACCCGACCCTTGGCTCGACGTCGAAAACAAGTACACCGAAGGCAAGGTCGTTGAGGGCAAGGTCGTTGGTATAACCGATTATGGGGCATTTATCGAAATAGAAGAAGGCGTTGAGGGCCTGGTGCATGTCAGCGAACTGGACTGGTCAACGAGACCGGGACATCCTTCAAAGTACCTCGAGGTCGGAAGACTGGTAAATGTAGTCGTCTTAAAGATAGAAAAGGAAAACAGACGCATATCCTTAGGCATCAAGCAGCTCAAACCAAAGCCTTGGGACCTCGTCGCAGAGAGATATACCGTCAACCAGCGGGTTACAGGGAAGGTGCGCACGATCACCGATTTTGGTGTCTTTGTCGGTATGCCCGAGGGCGTGGATGCCCTGATCCACATATCCGACATCTCATGGACCAAGCACATAAAACATCCCTCGGAGGTCTTTAAGCTGCGCCAGAAGGTCGAGGCCATCGTCTTGAGCCTGGAGCCGGAAAAGGAACGAATGCTCCTGGGCATCAAGCAACTGACACAAGACCCCTGGGTAGGGGATATCCCTGAACGCTTTAAGGTCGGCGACGAGGTCAACTGCAAGATTCTGAGAATAACCGAACACGGCCTCTTTGTTGAAATCGAGGGCTGCGTGGAAGGTCTCATCTATGCCTCCGAAATCGCCAAACAGCAAGACAAGGACTATGCAGAGGGTGAGATCATAAAGTCCAAGATCATAAAATTGGATATCGATCAAAGAAAGATCGGCCTGAGTATGATCAACTACACCAAGAAAGGTTCAAAAGAGGAATGAAGAAGATCGTGCTGTTTTTTTCGGCGATCTTTATTGTTATAGCCGTAATAAGCCTGATACTGTCTCTGTTGACAAACCGGGTGGTGCTGGGAGACAAGATCGCCCTCATAAAGGTCGAGGGCATAATCCTCAGCTCTACCGATACGGTAAAGGAGATAAAGAAGTATCGCGATGACCCATCGATAAAGGCAATCGTCTTAAGCGTGGACAGTCCCGGGGGGGCAGTCGTACCCTCTGCCGAAATATATGATGAGGTCAAAAAGACGGTAATGAAGAAAAAAGTGGTAGTATCTATGGGTTCTCTGGCGGCCTCTGGTGGTTACTACATATCGTCGCCCGCCTCCAAGATAATAGCCAACCAGGCAACCATCACAGGCTCTATCGGGGTCATCATGGAGATGGCCAATCTCAGCGGCCTTATGGATAAGATTGGCGTCAGGAGCGAAGTGATAAAGAGCGGTCGGTATAAAGACCTGGCCTCTTTGTACAGGGGTGTTGGTAAGGAGGAGCGTGAGATACTCCAGGGCGTACTCGATGACATCCACGGGCAGTTCATAGAGGCGGTGGCGGAGGGCCGAAAGATGCCCTTTGACAGGGTCAGGGGCATTG